>JBEKFD010000027.1:0-50581 GCA_050013495.1 Occallatibacter sp.
ACGCTTTGGTCACCGAGATCACGGTCCCGATAGCCGTTGGACCCACGCCAGTTCCCGTTGCCGCCCCGCCCGCCGTTGCCGACGAAGAGGTGACAAACGGATAGGTGCCGTGGTCGATGTCCAGCATCGTCCCCTGGGCTCCCTCGAACATCACGCTGCCGCCTTCGGCCAGGATATTGTTCAATAGCCGCCCGGTGTCTGCCACAAACGGCCGCACCTGTTCCGCGGCAGCGGCATACTCGTCGTACATCTTCTTCGGGTCCAGAGCCGCGGTACCGGTGCCGAACAGCGCCAGCACAATCGCGTTCTTCTCCGCGCAGGCCGCCTCGATGTGCGTCTTCAAGAGCTCCGGCCGCAGCAGGTCCACCACCCGCAAGCCGCTGCGCGCCATCTTGTCTTCATACGCCGGACCGATGCCGCGGCTGGTGGTCCCGATCTTCTGCCGCCCCGGCGCGCTCTCCGCCGCCAGCTCGATCATGCGGTGGTAGGGCAAAATCACCTGCGCCCGGTTGGACACAAAAAGCTGCTCGTCGACAGCCACACCGAGTTGGCGGAGTTTGGCCACTTCTTTCAAAAACGCAATCGGGTCCAGCACCACGCCGTTGCCGATAATGCCTTTGCATCCCGGCCGCAACACGCCACAGGGGATGAGCTGCAGCACAAACCGCTGCCCTCCAATAATGACCGTATGCCCGGCGTTATGGCCGCCCGCGTAGCGCGCCACGGCGGCAAACCGCTCGCTCAGCACGTCCACAATCTTTCCCTTACCCTCGTCACCCCACTGGGCGCCCAGCACCACCGCCGTCTTAGCTCGCATCGCTAGTCCGTTTCTCACACAAATACCCTGCGCAAGCAGCCCCTCAGGAGCCGCAAGCACAGGGCGATAAGTTCAGGCGCTGCCAAACGGGCCATCGCCACTTCCGATTCTAAACCCTGCACGCATACGCCGGTTGCAGAGACCCCGAAAGCCGTTCGAAGCCACAAATTCTCCCGGTCACGGCGCCGGAATCGGCCTCTGAAAATAATTCTTCGCAACTAACCCTGCGGTTTCGTGTCCACACTAGTCATCCGTGTTTGCGTTTGCCGGCCGTTGAATCTGCTAGCATCCTGCGTGTGCGGAGGTAAGTTCACGGATTGAGGCGAACCCAGAAGGCCTCAGTGAGGGATTATGAAACCCCTGTCCTGCCTGTGCCCGGCGCGCATCGCGTCGCTTTTTTGCCTTTCTGACAAGTCTGCGTCGCCTTCAAAGCAGTTGCCAGCCGTATCCCTGCCAGTTGTCTTCCATTTCGGCATGGCGGTCCTTATTTTGCCCTTGGCGGCGGTCGCGTTCCTCACGTCGCAAGCTTCGGCGCAATATGCAAGTCAGCAGAACATTCAGGCCGCACCCAACTACGTCACCTATCCGCAGGCCAAGCCGTCTCCCTACGGCTACCCGGCCCAGCCCGCACCGCAGCCGTATGGGCAGCAGCAGTACGCGCAGTCTTATCCTCAACTGCCGCAGCAGTATGCCCAGCCGCAATATGCACAGCAACCGCAATACGCCGACCCTGGCCAGCTCGACCAGCAATATCCCCAGCAGCCTGAGCAGTACGCCCAGCCGCAGCAAGCCGCCCAGCCCTTTGCTGCCCAGCAGCTTTCGCAGCTTGTCGCCCCCATCGCTCTCTATCCCGACTCGCTGGTGGCGCAGATCCTGGCCGCCTCCACCTACCCGGCCCAGGTCATCGCCGCTGATAACTGGCTGCACTCTCAGGGCTATGCCTCGCCCGAGCAGATTGCCTACGGCGCAGACGCTCAGACCAACTGGGACCCCAGCATCAAGGCGCTCACCGCGTTTCCGCAGGTGCTCGACCTGATGAACCGCGACCTGCACTGGACCACCGACCTGGGCAACGCCTACTACAACCAGCCCCAGGACGTTCTGCAGACCATCCAAGTGATGCGCCAGCGCGCAGAGGATGCCGGAAACCTGCAGAGCACGCCGCAGGAACAGGTCTCCTACAATCAGGGCTACATTCAGCTCGCCCCGCCCAATCCGCAGGTGGTCTACGTTCCCTCCTACAACCCCTGGACCGCCTACGGCGAGCCGGTTTCGCCCTATCCCGGCTTCTCGTTCAGTGGCGTGTTAGGCGCAATCGGCTCGGTTCTCGGAAACGGAATGCGCTTCGGCGGTGGCATCGGCATGGCGGCATTCAGCCACACGCCTTTTGGATGGGCGGGATGGGTCTTGAACTGGCTGGCCTCCAATATCCTCTTCCACCAGTCGCCTTACCAGTCGCAAAGCACCTCGGTAGCCCACTGGGGCAATCAGGGCGGAGGCGGCTATTACGGTGGGCAGGGCGGCGGCATCAATCGCAATCCCAACCGTTTCCCGCAACCGCTGCAAGGGAATAACCGGCTTGGGAGTGGCTACGTTCAAGGCAATGGATACGCTCACGGAAACGAATATGCCCGAACCAACGAGTATGCCCGGACCAACGGATACGTCCAGCCCGGCTTCAGCCGCGCGCCGGAAAACTACGGCTACAACCGCGGAATAGAGGCGCCCAACCGCGCATACGCAGGAAACTACGGCAGGCCGGCGCAGCAGAACTACGGCTACACCCGTCCCCAGCCGGAACCCTCCCGCGTCCAAGCCCAGTCCTATGGCCGTCCAGGCGGCTACGGCAACGGATTCTACTCGAACTCGCAGCAAGCCTACGCCGCACGCCCCGCGATGCCCTACGCCGGCCAACGCGCACCGTCCTCAGCCTATCAGCGCAACGATTTCGCCCAGCGCTCCTACGCCGAGCCTCGCTCCTATGGCGGCAGCCGCAACTTTGCCCAGTCTGCTCCCAAGCAGTCTGGTGGATTCCACATGTTCGGCGGAGGCCACGGTGAGGAGCACTATCACGCCCCCAAGGCCATGAAAGCTCCCAAGGCCCCCAAGATGTCCGGCGGCGGGGGCGGTGGCCATCACGGCGGGGGCTTCTTCGGCCACCACGGGCGGTAGGCGATGCGGGCAAAGATCAGAGGCTCTTTCTGGTAGCCTTTTCCGGATGGCGCAGACCCTCACGACCGATCGCTTGATCCTGCGCCGCTGGCGGGCTTCGGACCGCGATCCGTTTCGTGCCCTCAATGCCGATCCGCGTGTGATGGAATTCTTTCCTGCGCTTCTCACCGCGGAAGAATCGGACCAGGCCATCCCCCGCATCGAAGATCACTTCGACCGGCACGGCTTCAGCCTTTACGCCGCCGAGCTGATCGAGACACAGACCTTCATTGGCTTTGTAGGCATCAGCATCCCCATGTTCGATGCACCGTTCATGCCCGCCGTCGAGATCGGCTGGCGTCTGGCTTACGACTATTGGGGTCGCGGCCTGACGACCGAAGGCGCTCGTGCGGTGGTCCGCCACGCATTCCTGGCGCTGCGGATTCCCAGCCTTGTCTCCTTCACGGTTCCGGCAAATCTCCGCTCCCGGCGCGTGATGGAGAAGATCGGCATGGTCCACGACCCCGCCGGCGACTTCGACCATCCACGCTTGCCGCAAGGCCATCCCCTGCGCAGACACGTTCTCTACCGGCTCCACGCGCCCCGGAGCGAATAGCGAGCCGCGCGGCGCGATTTCGGAGTTCGATTAGGGCAGAGAGGTTTGCAGCTGATTCGACCGCTTGGAGCGGTTGGTAGTCAGGGGTGTGAACGGAATGGCTTCAGCCAGGTTGTGGCGCGCCTGTCCGTCGTTGAGCGGCCGGTTCATTCCGCGCCGCAGGTTGGCGATAATTTCCCGTGCCAGTTCAATCCGGCTCTTCTTCTTCTTCATTCCGAAAACTCCTCTTGAATGATTCAATTTTTTGGGTTGTGATGCGCCTCTGAAGCGACTGACCTAAAATTGCAATCGAATCGTAGATTCCCGGTCCAAGGGAAGGTGTCTTGCTGGCCAGGTTCTATCGTGAGGGTTTGCTAATCTCTAGGCCTCTAAGCTTTTGACCTCACGCGCCGCCTTTTAGTTGCTTCCGTTTTCCACATTCGCATCCCAACTCAGCGGAGGAATCGTCAGCTCAATCAGCAAGGCCGGAGTTTCGAACCGTCCGTACGAGTGTCGAGCTTTCATCCTACGGAGCAAATTGCCGCGGCGATGCTCAAATCAGACCACCGCAAGCATTCAGCGTCCGCGATATGCAATGCGTTCCCCGAAATCCCGTGCGCGCAGTTGGCAAACTGCAATCTGGCTTTTCGAATCGGCCCTCTGCCATAACCTTTTTCAATTCTTTACAGCGTCCGCGACCAGAGCGGCTTCAATTGCCGTTCGCACCCGGTGAACACGCACGATCGACACCCCACTGAGAATCGCGGCCACCATTGTGGCCACGCTGGCAATTTCCCGCCCCTCCACGGGAGCGGTCTTGCCTCCGTAGAGCGCCGCCAGCGCCTTTCCCAGAAACGACTTCCGGCTCACCCCCGCCAGCAGCGGACGTCCCAGCCCAAGCAACTCCGCCTGCCTCGCAAGCAAGGCAAAATTCTCTTCGCCCCGCTTGCCGAATCCATAGCCGGGGTCCAGCACAATCGATTCCGCTCGAATTCCCGCCGCCGCAGCCTTGTCCAGGCTCGTCTGCAGCCCGGCTCGAACCATTTCAAGAAGTTCATCCGGCGCAAGCTGCGTCTGCGCCCCCCATTCATCCGGCCGTCCCCGCGTATGCATCAGCACCACGCCGCATCCAGCCTCCGCGCACACGCCCGCCATATCGGGGTCCCAGCAAAAACCGCTCACGTCGTTAATGATCTCCGCCCCGCCAGCCAACGCCGCCCGGGCCGTCTCCGCCTTGTACGTGTCGACGGAGACAATCGCGCCGGGTCGCGCCTTGAAGATTCCGTCCAGCACCGGCAACAGCCGCGCCATCTCTTCACGCGAGCTCACCTCCGGCGACACGCCTGCCCCACTCACTCTGGCCCCCGGCCGTGTGCTCTCCGCGCCCAGGTCAAGCAAGTCCGCGCCTTCGTCCAGCAGGTTGAGCGCATGGGCCACGGCGGCCTGCGGGTCGAGGAAGCTGCCACCATCGCTGAACGAGTCGGGCGTGATGTTCACCACGCCCATCACCAGCGTCCGGCGGCCCACCTCGAGCGTGCGGCTGCGCAGGCGCCAATTTGCAACACGACGGATCAGTGGAGTAGTCACGAGACTATCGGGCGCTCTGTTGCGCCGCAGATTCGCGGTTTGCACGGGGCACAGCATAAGAATGCTTTCGCTTCTTCTGCCGCACAGTGCGGGATGGAACCGTTGCCGGGCCTATCAGCAAATCCACCGGAATGGCCAGGCCCTGGTGCAGGCGGCGGATCATCGGCAGCGTCAGAGCGCGTTTCCCGGTGAGTATCTCCGACACGCGTGCGCGGCTGCCGATCATCGGCTCCAGGTCCTTACGGCTCAGCCCATGCTGTTCCATTTGGAACTTGATGACCGCGACCGGGTCTGGCGCGGCGATGGGAAAGTGCTTCGCCTCGTAGGCATCGACCAGGGTGACAAGAACCTCCAACTCGTCGCTGGCTGCTGTTCCCGGCTGCGCGCCCATCAGCTTCGCAATACGGGCCACCGCCGCGTCGTGATCCGCTTCAGTTCGAACCGGCTGAATCCGCATAGCGCTCCTTGTCATACTTCACCTGCTTGACATCGATCCCGTCGTATTCCCGGTGTGTCCCCAGCCACAATACCAGGACGACTCCGTGCTGGTAGTCGACCGCAACCACAAGCCGGAACTCATTCCCCTTGATGTTGAAGACCACTCGTTCCGAAGAGACGATGCTTGCCGTCCTGTGTTGTTGCTTAAGTTCCGCTGAGCTTTGCCAGGACGCCCTCGAAACCAGCGCGAACCATGAATCGAGATGGTCTTGAACCAACCGCTGTTGTCGCGGTTCTACTCTGTTTCGAACGAACGCGTGCATCGTGCTCCGGGCAATGACTCGCACCTGTTCAGCATACTCCGCTCCCATGCCGGGAGCAAGCTGGCCGACTGCTTATCCGGCGAGTTCCCCGTTCCCGCAAGGATGCCGTAAACTTCATCCATGAACGCCATCCGGCGAATTTCCACACTCCTTCTCGCAGCTTCACTGCTTCCGGCCGGCGTCCATCCTCAATCCCAGCACCGCGCCGCCAAACCAGCCCCCGCACCCAACGCCCTTCTCGCCGACCACCTTCGCGCCCTTCTCGCCGACCCAGCCCTGAGCCACGCCCAATTCGGCATCAGCGTCAAGACGCTCGACGGCCAGGTCCTGTACAGCTATAACGACGGCCTGCTCTTTACGCCCGCGTCGAACGCCAAGCTGCTCACCACCGCCGCTGCCTATGCCCTGCTCCCGGTCCAGGACCTCAAGTTCGCCACCAACGTGGTCGCCGGCGGCGTCATCGATCCCGCAGGCGTGCTGCATGGCGATATCATCCTGCTCGGCAGTGGCGACCCTACCCTCAGCCGGCGCAGTTACCCCTACCATTCGCCGCAGGCCGCGCCTGCAACCCCAGCCTCCGCCGAGCCCGTCGAGCCGGTTACGCCGCCCAAAGACATGGACGTCCTGGACCGGCTCGCGCAACAGGTGGAGCAATCGGGCGTACGCACCGTCGATGGCGCGGTGATCGGCGACGACAGCTTCTACCTCGATGAGCCGTGGGGCGAGTCCTGGGGCTGGGACGACCTGCAATGGAGCTACGGCGCTCCCATCTCCGCGCTCAGCTTCGCTGATAACAGCATCGAGCTCAACATCACCGCAGACCCGGCCAACTCCGCCGCCACCATCGCCCAGTGGGCTCCCGGAGTGGAATACTACACCCTCGAAAACACCATGATCCCCACGCCGGCCGGGCAGACCGCTCATCCTGGCCTAAATCGCCGCCCCGGCTCGCTGCTGGTGCGCGCCTGGGGCACGGCGCCGGCCAACGGGCTGCATGTCGGGCTGGCTGTCGAGGACCCCGCGGAATTCACCGCAACGGCGTTCAAGCAGGCGCTTCTGGCCCGCGGCGTCACGGTCAACGGCTCCGCCATCTCCATGCACAAGTCCTCCTCAACCACGACTGAATTTGCCGACGAGCGCTCTCAGCCGCTCCGCCTCAGCCCTTCGCAGCAGGACAGAATCGCCGCGCCGCTCCAGGAACGCCGCGTGCTGGCCACGCACGTTTCCATCCCGCTGGCCGAGGACATCACAGTCACCAACAAGACCAGCCAGAACCTTCACGCCGAACTGCTCTTCCGCCTCCTGGGCAAGACCTTCGGCAGCGACGGCAGCTTCGCCGAGGGCTCCCGCGTCGAACGGCAGTTTCTGCTTGATTCCGGCGTGAATGACGGCGATTTTTTTATGTATGACGGTTCCGGCATGAGTCCCGACGACCGCATCGCACCCCGCGCCTATGCGCAACTTCTCAGCTACGCCTCGCGCACCAGTTGGGGCGCTGCCTGGCGCGACACCTTCCCCATCGCCGGCGTCGACGGGACCCTTGCAAATCGCTTCAAGACCTCCCCCCTCAAGGGCCGGCTTTGGGCCAAGACCGGCACGCTGAACGAAACCAATTGCCTGAGCGGCTATCTCACCGCGGCCAGCGGCAAGACGCTTGCTTTTTCCATCATGGTCAACGGACACCGCCCCGGCAGCGACGCCGAAATCCAGGCCATCGACCACATCGCCGAGACCATCGCCGCGGCTGAGTAGCGACTGTATCATCGAATCAAGATGCGCACTTCATTTTCATCCATTGCAGTTGTTCTGCTCGGCAGTTGTGTCGCCGCCGCCGGATGCCGATCCCTGCCCCCTTCCAAGCCTGAATCGCAGTGGACCCCTGAAGAATCCCGGGGAGCCGCGGTCTACCGGGACAAATGTGCCAGGTGCCACCGCCCCAACGATACGCGCCCGCTCAACGGTCCCGGCCTGCAAGCTCTCACCAAGGTCAAGGCCATGCCCTCCGGCGCTCCGCCCACCGACGAGCGCATGAGCGCGGTAATTCTGCGCGGCCGCAGCATGATGCCCGCGACGCCTTTGACTGACGAACAGCTCAGCGATCTGCTGGCTTACTTGCACACACTATGAGCAACAATTCCAGCGCCAGCGATCGAACGTCAAATCAGCCCGGCGCCTCCCGGCCGCGCGGGACCACCCAGCCGAGGCCGCCGACCCGCGAACTGCTTCCGCTTCCCGGCCTGGCGGCCATCAGCCTTTACCTGCTGCTGCTGGCCGGAGTCGTGATTCTTGGCGTGGTGGCCGGACGTCATTACCCACCGCTGTTTCTCGTTTTCGCAGCCGGCTTCATCTCTGCGAGTGCAGGCCTTCTGATGCTGTTCCGCTGGGCGTGGGCGCTGGCGCTGGCTGCGGTGTTTCTGCTCGTCATCTACAACCTGTGGATATTTTCCGTTGAACACCAGGGAGCTGCCCTTGTGCAGGGCCTGCTCAACCTGGTCTTCTTTCTCTACCTGGTCCGGCCGGAAGTCCGCGAAAAACTGCGCTAGACATTTTTCCGGGCTGTTCCGCAAACCCTTGGCGTCGTCATCGCTGAAGGAGGAATTAACAAGTGAAACTCATCTTCATTTATGGAATGCCGGCCTCGGGCAAATTGACCGTCGCCCAGGAACTGGTGGCCATCACCGGCTACAAGCTCTTTCATAACCACCTGGTTGTGGACTTGCTGCAGACAGTTTTTGAATTTGGTAGCCCGGAGTTTGTCGCCCTCCGGGAAGAGTTCTGGCTCTCGGTTTTCGACCACGCCAGCCGCAGCCCGCTTCCCGGCATGATCTTCACATTCAATCCCGAGTCAACTGTGCGCCCTGCCTTTATCAGCAACGTGATGAAAACTGTCGCGGCAGGCGGAGGTCAAGTTCATTTCATTGAACTCACTGCTCCTCTTCCCGAACTGAAGCGCCGCATGGGAAGCCTGTCAAGGCTCCAATACAAGAAGCTGGCCTCGGTTCCGCTCTTCGAGCAACTCCACCAGGAGGGCGTCTTCGAGGTGGAATACATGCCGAAACCCGACCTGTCCATAGACACCAGCATCTATCAGCCCGCGCGCGCCGCGCTGCAGATTGCGCGAGCCCTCGAACTGCTGCCTGTGGATTAATCATTGTTCGATTAGGCCAAACGGATTCTGTTTTGAAAGGGCACGGCTTCAGCCGTGCCGCGGACAAGGCAAAACAGACCCTGGGCTTTAGCTCCTGAGGGAGTGCCCGGAAAGACAGCAACCATCGCTCGGCGTCTGGCGAGTTATTTGCACAGGCTTTTCAATTTATCGAACGGCTTAGGCTTGAACGGCGGGTATTTCAGGTGCCGTGAATCCATGAACTGATCCGGCAGCGTGCCGCCATACTTCAAGGCCGCATCCGGATCGAGCGCGTAGGCCGGGTTCTGCTCCACATCGGCGAGCGAAGCCATCCGGAAACCCTCGGTACGCAACTGGTCAATCAAGGCGGGCAGCATGAGCGTTGTGAAGGCTGTCGCATGCAGCAGCATCACATTCGGAATCTCGTGCCCGAAGGCGATCAGCTGCTCTTCGCGTCCCAGCCGGATATATTCCGTCGCCGTCTCCAGGTAGCTCTGCTTCAGCCAACCGATAGCCGCCGCATCGCCCTTCGCCGAGCAGCGCGCATAGGTATCGTTCCACGCGTAGTCCTCAAAATCCAGGCTCACCTGCGCCACGCGATAGCCGTGATCGTGCAGATAAGCCCGCACCGCGCGCCGTTTCTCCAGCGTGTCGCCTTCCCACAAAAACGGATAGCGGAACCAATGCCAATCGCGCGCGCCAGCGTACTCAACCAGCGCCGGTTCGTTGAGCGCAATCTCGTTTTCGAAGGCCTCGGCTGTGTTATCGCTAAGCGACATATGCGACCAGGTATGGCTGCCCACGTTCATCCCCGCATCCACCCACACGCGCAGCGCCCGTTGCGCATCCAGGTCGTTGACCAGCTTTGCGGCGTTGACGAAGCCATAAGTGCCTTCGAGATGGTTAGCCTTCAACTCGGCCGCGAGCGTGCTGAGGATCTTGGTTCGATTCTCATCGGGCGGCAGACTTCCCGCCGCCGGCAGATCGTCGAAGGTGAGGGCAACCACAGGATGCTCGTCGAGCGCCGAACTCGTGGCCGGCGCATCGCTGATCGATCCAGTCCACGCCTGCTCCGCAATCAGCCACGTTCCATCCTTCGCGCGCCGGTAAACGGTCAGATAACTGCCGCTTGAATACTGCGCCTTGCCGCTGGCGCGAAGAACAAGCCTCTCGTCGTAAGTCCCCGAGTCATACGCCAGGTCGCCCGACATTTCGATCCGCTGAGACGCAAACGTCGGATCGCTGTCGTACGTTGCCGTGATCGTCGCAAACAGATGCCGCAGCGCAGCCGTCCCAACCACGCGGCTCCCGTCCGGCTCGATAAATTCGCCGTCCGCGGCGTATTGCGCAACCGAGGCGTCGATCCGCTTCTCGTGCAGGTTGCGGACCCATTGCTCCCGCAAGGCAGCGAACGCATCAGTTGCCTGCTGTTTCCCGGCATCCGGATACGGCAAATGGGAGGATTGCCCCGCCGCCAGTGTTCCCATCATTGCCGCAACACCCAGCGCCAGCCATTTCTGCATGCCAAATCCCCCAGGTTCTTCGCCAAGTCTACCAAGCCGCGTCCCATTCGCCTGAACCGCCTAGGACGCAACACCCGGTACAATAACAGCGTGATGGAACTGGTGCAGATTGCCCCGGCGCAGAAAATTCCCGCCCCCAAGCCCGAGTGGCTCAAGGCGCGCGCCCCCATGGGCGAAAACTACCACGACCTGAAGCGCCTGGCCCGTTCGCTCAACCTGCACACCGTCTGTGAGAGTGCCCACTGCCCCAACATCGGCGAGTGCTGGCACCATAAGACCGCCACCTTCATGATGCTGGGCAACCTGTGCACGCGCCGCTGCGGCTTCTGCGCTGTGCCCAAGGGCCGTCCCGAGCCCATCGATTTCGACGAGCCTCGACGCGTAGCCGAAGCGGTGGCTGCGCTCGGCCTGCAGCACGCCGTCATTACCAGCGTCAATCGCGACGACGATCTGGTAGGCGGCGCGCGCGCCTTCGCAATGGTCATCGACGAAATTCGCCGCCAGGCACCCGGCTGCCGCGTCGAAGTCCTAATCCCCGACTTCCAGGGTGATCGGCGCGCCATTGAAATTGTGGTCGCTGCCGCGCCGCAGGTGCTCAACCACAACACGGAGTCGGTGCCGCGCCTCTATCGCGTAGTCCGCTCCGGCGCCCGCTACGATCGCACTCTCGAATTGCTCCGCTATGCCAAGGAGTTGAACCCCTCAGGCATCACGAAATCCGGCGTCATGGTTGGCCTGGGCGAGGAAACCTCCGAGCTGTTGCAAGTCTTCCGCGACCTAGCCGCCGTGCATTGCGACATCCTAACCATCGGCCAGTATCTGCGCCCCTCGCGCGACCATCTGCCCATGGCCCGCCTCTACACCCCGCGTGAATTCACCGAGCTCAAGACCGAAGCCCTCAAGATGGGCTTCCGCCACGTCGAATCCGGCCCGCTCGTCCGCTCCAGCTACCACGCGCATGAGCAGGCCGCTTCCACGGGGCTGGCTGTGGTGGCTTAGGGGCTATGCCGTTTGCTCCAGGAATTCGGTTGGCGTCACGATCCTGATTCCCTCAAATGGATCGAGAACCAGCAGGTCCTTGTCGCCGCTGACAATGCACCGCGCGCCGGAAACCATCGCGCACTCAACGAACATGTCGTCGTTCGGGTCCCGGCAGATATGGACATTGCCACTTATCGTGACTTGAACGGACTTAGCCAGAAAAAAATCAAGCCTGTAATGAACCTCGTTCGGCTCCCATCCAAACTTTTCCGTCAGGATCCGGTGAATTTCTCTTTCGATTTCATTGCAAGTGGCGATAATGTGGCGATTGCGAGCGCGTTCGAGGGCAAGGATTGGAGGACTTTGCCGCTTCTTAAAGTGCAAAGCCGAGATCCACACGCTCGTGTCGAACACGACGATCATTTTGAACGGCTAAAGACCTCTTGCTCAGCTCGCATTTCGGCTCGCACCTCGTCGATCAGCCGCGGAATATCTGCCTCGGTGTAACCGTGCGGGTTGCGTGTTTTTGGATACTCGCCCATCTCGTCGATGAACTTGGCAACCTGACGCTCGTCGTAGACGCGGAATGCCTCACGGAACAACTCGCTGATCGTCCGGTGCTCCCGCTTGGCCAGGCTCTCTGCGGCCGCCGCCATCTCGGGCGGCATCGAAATGGTGAAAACACGGGAACGGCGTGCTGCGGGCATGAGGGCTCTCCTGTACGACAGTGTAGGGCATTGTCATACACAGCGCAAGCGCCGCAGCGGCGGTCCCGGCGCAGCGAAACCTGTCCTACCTGTGAACGCGCCAGCCTACCCATTCCGTTAATATATTGTTTTGGAAGCAACGAGGGAGAACGATGGCAGTCTCAGTCATGGCCGGACATCCGGCGCTCAAAGAACTCTCCACCGACCTCAAGCGCCGCATGGACCAGGCCGTATCCACATTCCAGGCCAACCTGGCCTCCACGCGCACCGGCCGCGCCAGCGTGCACATGCTCGACCAGGTCAAGGTGGACTACTACGGCACCCACATGCCAATCAACCAGCTCGCCCAGGTCTCCACGCCCGAGGCCCAGCTCATCCTCATCTCCCCCTACGACCCCACCGTCATCAAGGAGATCGAGAAGGCCCTCCAGGCCGCCGACCTCGGCCTCAATCCGCAGTCTGACGGCAAGGTCGTCCGCGTCCCCGTCCCCCCCATGACCGAGGAGCGCCGCCGCGACGTCGTCAAGCATCTCAATCGTGTCCTCGAAGAGCACCGCACCGCCATCCGCAACGTCCGCCGCGACGGCAACGACGTGCTCAAAAAGCTGGCCAAGGAAAAGAAGATCAGCGAAGACGAAGAGAAGCGCGCCTTAGAAGAAGTGCAGAAGATGACCGACGAAGAAATCCGCCGCATGGAAGAGCTCTCGCGTAAGAAGGAAGCGGAAGTGATGCAGGTGTGAGCGCCAGCTTCAATTCTCAAAAGACTCCGCGATTCGTGCGCAAAGACGGCCACCCGGTCGATAGTCGTTGTAAATCTTCCGAGGCGGAGGGAGCAGGGGCCTTCAGGCCCCTTGAAGCAAGCCCTCAATGAAATTGGCTTTAGCCACGGGCTCTTCGTTTATTCCACATATTTCCCGAGTCCGCGGAGGGAGCAGGGGCCTTCAGGCCCCTGGAATCAAGCATTCAATGAAATTGGCTTTAGCCACGGGCTCTTCGTTTATGCTTCCGACGTGCGATTTGCGCCCCAAGAAACTCGAACGTACTTCGTCACCGCAGTTACGGCGCAACGCCGAAGCCTCTTTCAGGTCACGGCCACGGCGGAACTGCTTCAACGAACCATCCTCGACTATCACAGCCAGGGAAGGTTCCTTTTGCACGCGTTTGTCATCATGCCCGACCATTTCCACGCTCTAATTACGCCCGCTCCGGATGTTTCGCTAGAAAAGGCCATGCAGTTCATCAAGGGCGGCTTCTCCTTCCGCCTGAAAAGCAAGCTGGATGTGTGGATGCGCAGCTTCAACGAGAGCCAGATTATGAGCGAAGAGAAGTTTTTGGGCTGCGTGCGCTACATCGAGGAGAACCCCGTTCGCCGCGGCCTTGCGGCGGTACCCCAAGCCTATCCTTTCAGTTCTGCCGCGCACGGCCCTGCGGACCCCATGCCCCTTCATCTGCAACGCTGAGCGAGCATTGCGGATGGCGGCGCTCTTCATAAGGAAGAGCGGTGCGCTGGCGCGGCGGAGGGAGCAGGGGCCTTCAGGCGGCGCGCTGGCGCGACGGAGGGAGCAGGGGCCTTCAGGCCCCTTACTGCAGAGTCTCATTGAGTGGCCTTTAGGCCCGGGCCTTTTTCCCTGCAATGTCCGCCGCGACGGCAACGACGTGCTCAAGAAGCTGGCCAAGGAAAAGAAGATCCGCGAAGACGAAGAGAAGCGCGCATTAGAAGAAGTCCAAAAAATGACCGACGAAGAAATCCGCCGCATGGAAGAGCTCTCCCGCAAGAAGGAAGCCGAATTGATGCAGGTGTGAGCAACGCTTATGGCTGCATCGCGGTCTAGACCTCCCTATCAATTCATCGAAATCCACAGGTGTCTGAGCTCGATTTCGGGTAAGCCACTCTGCCTTGCATGTGACGAGCGCAGTATCGCCAATTTCAAACCGTGGTCGTCTTGAATCAGGCCAAGCTGGTCCCTTAAAGTCCAGCCGGCTTGTCCAATAGAAATCAGATCGTTGATCCAGTCCGCAATTTGCGCATGCCAGAACATCCGGGTCTCTTCCTGCACGTAGGCAATAACGGCTCCCAAAGTGTGGTTCGCCCCATGGTGACCTTCCTTGAATCGCTGGATGCCGCCGGTCGAGCTGTAGCGACTGATGACATATTCTCGCTCGTCCCGGTTTTTACCATTCGGGATCGGTAGCCTCTTGCATTCGATTGGCATCAGCAGGTTGAATTCCGTGTGTATCCGACCCTCGATCGAGATGGTACAACCTGAGGGCGCTGGAGCCAGGTCAACCTTTCGATCTTTCCTACGGTCATCCTGCTCCTCGACCCGAAATTGCAGAATGTCCCAGCCATCTGAGTGTCTAGACGTGCTGTTGAGGTGTGCACAGAGGAGGGATGTTAATGCTGTTTCCCCGGTCACTGCCGGTCGATCAGGGCGGTCTCTCCAGCGCGGGAGCTCATTTGAAATGAAGTCAAGCAGTTCGTAACGAAAACTTGCAGGCTTCTGCACCTCCCGGCTGAGAGAGCCAAATTGAGCGGAAGTGACTGGATAATTTGCCAGCATCAGTTTAATTCTCAGAATCCTTGAGCTCGGAGGTCGGACAATGCCTCGTCAGCATCCCGTAGCGCGATGGAACGCAGCCAATAGCGCAGACGGTCTGGCTTCAGGAGAAAAATGAAATCGCCATCGTAAATACGAGAAATTCGAGTGACCTGCAGGGTGGCGCCCAGTTGCTCGTGCAGGAGGGCGTCGAGCTTTCCTTTCAGGCCTTCATTTCCCTCCCAGTCGACCATGCCTTTTCCAAAAACAAACGGCTGGCAAATAACGCCAGGCCACTCGTGTGGCCTCAATGCCCGAAGCGGGTTCTCTTTGTAAATTGCGCTGATCTGTCTGACAAAAACACCAGAGAAATCGGAAAGAGCGCCGTTGCCGTGCCGCAGCATCGCTGCCGAGTCCTCGCCCAATCGAACAAGGTCGCAGTAAAAATCTGTTATGTCATCTACAAGGATCCTCTCGTTTTCACTGGTATCGAGACTCGCAGATTCGGGGTAAGGCAGGGAGAGCACGTCTATTTCTGAGAGGGTCGTCGCCTTCTGCGTGAACATTCTTACGCTAATTGCGGCCGCGAAAGCCTTGAGTGCCTTATGTTGGCTTGTTAACCAGTCATTCAGGCGCTCGAGCTTCGGAAGCTCGTCTCGTTTGGCGGGAATCCCAACGACCTTATTCTTGTAGGTCAGATATGATTCGGTCCACAGATTGTGATCCAAGTCCATCTGTTCTCGAACCAATAGAATCGGCGGTGTGAATCTGGTTTCTTTGTAGGCCGTTTTGAACAGACGCGCGTCGACCGTTGTGATCTTTGACCGATCGATTCCTGAGGCTAGAATTGCTTCTGACGGGAGCAGACTCTTCCCTGTGAGATGCGGCGCTTCCTGCCGATTTCCAGTTTTCCCTTCGATGAAGCCCTCACCGTAATCCCACCCCTGTGCTTCCGCATATTGCCCGAGCGTGCGAAATTCCTTTAGCCTGTCCACGAGTCCGAGCGCCCGCCCGCCGCCAAGCAAGTTAGTGCGCCACACTCCGTCGTTGTTTAACGCGAGTTGACGAGGCAGCCAATGCAGATCGTAGTAATCAATGTCGAACCCTTGCTCCGCATTCACTCTGCCGCTGCGACGAAAAGTTGCGTGAAGTATTTTCCGATCAGCGCTAGGCAGGGCCGCTTCGGCAAGAATTACGATCACTTTTGTGTCGGCGTCCCCTTTTTGAAAGAGACCTCGCACGGAGACGAAGTCAAGTATCTCTCGCACATCCCAATTAGAGATGAAGTTGCGCCGGAATTCGAGCGCCCCCTGGTTATAGAGGAAGTTGTATTGCTGAAGCATGCTAATGACACCACCCTCAACAACCATCCCCATGGCTTCGTGTAGGAATAGGTACGCCAGTTGTTTGTCTGGGAGTGCCCCAACCGCATCTGTGTAACGTTGGTAGCTCCGCTTTGCTCCCGGCGTTGTGAGGCGAGACTTAAACGGCGGATTTCCTGTCACCACGCCGATAGGCACTTTTATTAGTGCCTGCTCCTTCGCCTCAAAGAAGCAGGAACGGTGCAGCGTCTTCCCTTCCAACAGAGGAAAGAGCTTAATACTGGAACGAATCGTCTCGGGCTCAAGCGCATCACAAAGAGCTAGGCAGAGGCTAAAGGCAGCAAGTTCTACCGCTCCGTCCTCCAAATCGATACCATGGACTTTTTCAAGCAATTCCTTGAGGACCTTGACGCCAGGGCGCTTCCATCCATTCCGGCTCCTCCAGTGCAACACAAGTCTCTTGTACGCTTCGACCAGGAACACGCCTGAACCGCAAGAGGGATCAAGAATGATCTCGCTCCTCTGCTGGAGCCGGTCAATCCTTTCCCAGCTTAGCGCCTCATCCAACATCAGCCGCACGAGGAATGGGGGAGTGTAAACGGCACTATCGACGTCGCTGACGAACAGTTGATAAATGTGGCTGATGAGTTCAACCGGCAGGTCCTTAAACGAATAGAGCTGCCAGAGGGTCAGTTGTCCATTCAACTCCTCCCGCGCCTCGACAAGCCTCGCGAAGCGAGCGAGTTGCCCGTTACTCTTCAGAGAATCACGATCCGCTTCGGTTAGCGCGAAGACATTTCCGTTGAACTTCTCCTCCAACGCCGCCAGCAGCTTGATTAGTGATCCACCGTGCGGCAGCACTTGAAAAAACCTTGTCGCGCCCTCGTGGAATTGTCCAAAGTAGTCTGGAAGGAGAACGCCACGCTCTTCCAAGTAGGCAATAAGCAGCGAAAGAATCAGCAGTTTCCGCCGAAGATGCTTCTTAAGGAAACCCTCCCGGTTCAAGGCATCATTAAGTTGCCTCACTGCATCTACCAGCCTTTTGTGGGCGGCCTTAGTAGAGGACAACATTGTCTTGCAAACAATCGGGTCATCCCAAAGTGTTCCATTGCGCAGGCGCGCCGGGTCCCACCACGCGTCGCTGTCGCTAATCGCGACTGCGATCTTAAGAATCCTAATGGGCTTGCAGACGATTTCGCCGGTACTCGATACAAAATCAGGCTTATGGGCACAACGGAAAAGCTGTACAAGACCCCGCGTCTTGCGATAGAGGAGCGGAACGCCACCCCAGCTCCAGAGGCGCTTATGCAACTCAGCAAAACCATCATCGTTGGCAGGACCATCTGAAACGAAAATGAAAGCCTGTGCAACTGGAGGGCCACCGTTTCGGCCTGCCTCGAAGAAGACGGAGTGAGCGCCGTAATACTGCGCCTTCTCAATCATTGCAACTTCTTCAGGCGGGCGGCCCTCGCAATTGTATCCGTCAACCGGCAATAGGCCATCGACGGCGGCATCTCCAGACGGGTCGCCAAGGTCAATGAGCCATTTTGCGGGAGTCATCATCAATATTTTGCCGCCCTGCTTGCACCCGCGGTTGAGATAAAACCGCAAATCCTGTTGGGCAGTGCCGAAGTCGTACACTGCCAATGGACAAACATCATATTCGCCTTTTATTCTCTTCGCAAGAACATTCTGCGTAAACCTATCTGCAACGATTCCCCGCCCCAATCACTGGAAAGCACGAGCCCGTGCCGCGCAAGCGTCGTCCGAGTAACCCGGAAGCTGACAGCTGAAAGCTGATATCTGCCTTTTGCACATAATTACGCCCTCCCGGCGCACAATTGAAATAGCAGTCACAAAAAGGCCGCAACCGGAGGAGCCACCATGATCGATCCCACCCCGCCTTCCACCGCCAAGAGGCCGGACGATACCTACTCTCCCTCCCTCAAAAACCCCGTCGTCGCCCTCTGCAACGAAGCCTGGGTGAAGGTTCACGGGGCGACCCTGGAGCGAACCAAAAACCTCTACACCGCCGAGCGCTGCGCCGCCATAGCCTTCCGCCTGGCCATGCCCCCGCTCTCCGGCTATCAGAATATCTGTGACTTCATCGCCTGCGCCGGTTACGGCATCCTCCTGGGAGCCATCAAGGAGAGAAACGCCGGCAAGCTTCTCTACGCCGCCCAGGTCGCCCTCGCAACCGTGTCCAAGGAGTCCAAAACCCAGACCCGGGCCGGGCGAATCGACCCCACCCCTCCCCCACTTTCGCCGCAACCCCATAGAAAGAAAAGGATTAGGACCCAAAAACCCGTTTCGACCCCTCCAAACAAAGGACTTACCATCCTTGCCGCCGGCGAAAATCCGGGAGCCATTTCAGGAGCGATTTACGGGTAGATCCGGTGCAACGTCCGCGCAAACGGAATCGTCTCGCGCACGTGGTCCAGCCCGCAGATCCATGCCACGGCGCGCTCGATGCCCATGCCGAAACCGGCATGCGGCACGCTGCCGTAGCGGCGCAGATCGAGGTACCACTCGAAGGCCTCGCGCGGCAGTTTGTGCTGGTCAATGCGGCTGCTGAGCAGTTCGTAAGAAGACACGCGCTGCGAGCCGCCGATGATTTCGCCGTAGCCCTCCGGTGCCAGCACGTCCACGCACAGCGCCAGGCGCGGGTCCTTGGGATCGGGCTCCATGTAGAAGGCCTTCACGTCCGCAGGATAGCGGTTCACCATCACCGGCCGGTCAAACTGGTTGCTCAGCCAGGTCTCGTCCGGAGAGCCAAAGTCATTTCCGTACTCGAACGGCGCTTCCAACTGCCCGGTCTTGTGGGCCGCGTTCAAAAGAGCCACCGCATCGTCGTAGCGGAGGCGCGGGAACGGCGGGACAATGGCTTCTAGTTTGGCGCGGTCGCGGCCAATCACCGTCAGTTCCGGCCCGCGATTTTTCAGCACCGACTGCACAATGTGCGCGAGAAAATTCTCCGCCAGCTCCAGCAGGCCGTCGAGATCGCAGTAAGCAACCTCCGGCTCGATCATCCAGAACTCGGTCAAATGGCGACGCGTCTTCGATTTCTCCGCGCGGAACGTCGGCCCGAAGCTATACACCTTGCCCAGCGCCAGGGCGGTCGACTCGATGTAAAGCTGGCCGGATTGCGTGAGAAACGCCGGGTCGCCGAAATAGTCCACCGGAAACAGCGTCGAAGTGCCCTCGCAGGCCGCCGGCGTAAGAATCGGCGGATCGGTCCGGATGAAGCCGTTCTGGTCAAAGTACTCGGCGGCGGCGCGCATGATCTCCGCGCGGATGCGCAAAATGGCCGACTGGCGCGGTGACCGCACCCACAGGTGCCGGTGCTCCATCAGGAAGTCAACGCCATGCTCCTTCAACGTGATCGGGTAAGGGTCGCTCTCCGGCACGCGCTGCACGACCTCGATGTTCTCGACGTCCAGCTCAAAGCCGCCCGGCGCGCGCTTGTCCGCGCGCACCTTGCCGGTAACAATTACGGACGATTCCTGCGTGAGGCCCTTGAGTTTCTCAAACACCTCTGCCGGCACGCCCTTCACGTGGGCTACGCCCTGCACCGTCCCGGTGCCGTCGCGAAAGATGGGGAACAGCAGCTTGCCGCTCTCGCGCAGGTTGTAGAGCCATCCCCGCAGCGTGACGGACTGGCCTTCATGCTGCCCAAGCGTTGCAATCGTCGCCACGGGAGGCGGGGCAGACGCCACCTGCGTTGGGGCAGACGGCGCTTGCGCGCCAGAAGTCGTAGTGCTTTCTTCAGACATGAATAAGTTCCTCAAGAGGCCGGCCACGATCACCGCCGGACTCTTCAGGATAAACCGCGCGGCCCTTGCTCCGCGCGCCAGCCCGCTCAGGGGTGCTGACTAACGGAAAGCACATTGCCATCCGGATCTTTGAACCACGCAACCCACGCTCCGCCCGGTGCATTCCAGATGCCAAGTTCCTGGTCTTCAATAAACGGATACTTCTCTACCGGCACGCCCCGTTCCTTCAGCCAGCCGACAACAGCTTCAATGTTGTCGACTTCCCACCCCAGGATGGTCCCCTGAAGTGGAACGAAGTTTGGCATTTTTGAGATCCGGATCATGTGCCCGCCGACCCTCACCACCAGGGCAAACTGGTCGTGGCTTATGAACTCGAAGCCTAGCTTGTCTACATAGAAGGCCCGCGCGTTCTCGTAGTCCGTTGTCGGAACAAAACCAACCATTTTCCCGGAATCAAGCATTTTTCTCTCCTGTCGAT
Source organism: Occallatibacter sp. (assembly GCA_050013495.1). Taxonomy (GTDB): domain Bacteria; phylum Acidobacteriota; class Terriglobia; order Terriglobales; family Acidobacteriaceae; genus Telmatobacter. The sequence continues at coordinate 20,360 of JBEKFD010000027.1, forward strand.
TCGCGTGCTTCTTAGAAATAGCACTTGTGCGGCGCCTATTCTCCCGCTATTATGACAAAAAATGTCGCAAAAGTGCCACAGCATCCTTCACGATAAGAACGGCCGGCTGCTGGCTGAGATTGCCGGCGTCTCCGCCGATCTTCCCCATGGCCACCTGATTCGCGAGCACTCTCACCCCGAAGATCAACTGCTATTCGCGTCCAAAGGAGTGATGACGCTCCAAACCAGGCAAGGCGTTTGGGTGGTGCCGCCCATGCGCGCAGTGTGGATTCCAGCCAACACGCCTCACTCGGTGAGCATGTCCGGCGCGGTGTCCATGAGGACACTTTATTTTCTGCCTACGCTGTGCCGCGCGCTACCGGAGAAATGCTTTGTGATGCACGTGTCAGCGCTTCTGCGGGAACTGATTCTGCACTCCTGCATGCTTTCGCGCTTGAACCGGAAGACCGCCAAGCAGAGGCGAATGGCCGACCTGCTTGTCGATCAGTTGAGGGAGGTTCACTCGGTTCCCCTGCAGCTTCCGCATCCAGTGGATTCTCGGGCGAAGCGAGTGATGGAAACGCTCTTTGCGAATCCCGGCGATCAGAGAACGCTGAAGCGAACCATCCAGCGGCTGTTCCTCGATCAAACAAAGATGACCTTTGCCAGGTGGCGCCAGCAATTGCGCCTGCTGCATGGAATGCAACTGCTGGCTTGCGGCGAGAAGGTGACCGCGGCTGCGTTGGAGGCCGGCTACAGCAGCACGAGCGCGTTCATTGCCATGTTCCGCAAGCAAATGGGCACCACGCCGGCGCGCTATCTGAAGATGGAATCGGCGGAGAGCGAAGCCTGAAGCGGCAGCCGAAGCAATACCCGAAACGGCCCCAAACCGGCAGCCCTTTCAGCGGACCGTCGTGATCTGCGCCAGCATCTCAACGGGATTCTCGACACCGGCCTCCTGCCTTTGGTTAACTTTTCCGCGGGTCACTCGCGACAGCACGCCTTCCAGCAAAGGCGTGACCCGCGTGAGCTGGCGGGCACGAATGATGAGATCCCAAAGCGGCTCGAATTTCTTCCAGCCGGAAGCGTAGAAGAAGTGCTTCGCCTGGTGCTTCAACGTGCCGTGATGCAGGGAGGCGCGATCGATCCCCAACGATAGAACTCGCGGTACGCCCAGTCGTATCCCGACTTCAGGGCCACTGGCGTGAGCCGCGCCGGGCGGTAAACGACATGGCGCGTGTCGTAGAGGCTCCAGTCGCGCGTCAGCATCCGCCCTTCGCGCACCATGCGCGCGTGCAGTTGCGTGCCGGGGTAAGGCGTCATGATGTGAAATGTGGCCGTGGTGATGCCGTGGTCGATGGCCCAGTCGACCGTACGCTGGAACACGTCTTTGCCGTCATCGTCCATGCCAAACACAAAGCTGCCGTTGATCATGATGCCCAGCGAATGCAGGCGATCGGCAACGGCCTTGTAGTCGCGGCCCAGGTTCTGGCGCTTGTTGCTGCGCTTCAGGTTCTCCGGCGTCAGCGTCTCAAAGCCGACGAAAATGCTGCGCAAACCGGCTTCCGCCGCGCGCTCAATCAGGTTGCCGCGCAGAATGGAATCGACCGTGGCCGCACCCTGAAACACGCGCCTCATGCCTTTCATACCCTCAAACAATGTTTCCGCAAAGCGCCGGTCGCCGAGCAGATGATCGTCGAGAAAATAGAGATGGCGCCCTGGCAGAAGATCGATTTCACTCAGCGCGTCGTCCACCCGCTGCGTGTAAAACCCGCGTCCGCCTTGGAAGAATGCATCCTTGTAGCAGAAGTCGCAATGCTGCGGGCAGCCGCGCGTTACGACGATGGAGTTCGGAACCAGGTAGCAGTTGCGACAGATCAGATCGCGGCGAATCGGCGGAACGCGTTCCAGCGTGCGGCCGGCCGTGGAGGTGTAAATGCGCTCCGGCTTGCCCGCGCGAAAGTCTTTCAGAAATTGTGGGAAGGTCTGTTCGCCGGGGCCAAGGAAAACTGCGTCCGCGTGGGCCGCTGCCTCGTCAGGGAGCGAGGTTACATGCAGGCCGCCCAGGCAAACGAATGCTCCACTGGAGCGATAGTGATCCGCAACTCTATACGCGCGGTGGGCGTTGGTAATGTAAACCTGGATCACGACAAGGTCCGGAGCATCGTTGAATGTGAGCTGCCCCACATGCTCGTCCACGATAAGCGCACGATCGTCGGGAGAAAGATAGGCAGCCAGCGTGGCCAGGCCCAACGGCGGAAACAGCGAATACTTGATGGGCCGCCAATTGGGGCTGGTTGCCTCAGTCAGCGCGGGCAGAATGAATTTGGCATGAATGGGGCGCGAACCGGGCGGCGGAGCAATCATCGCGCACCCCCGATGAGTGCAGGTGCGTCGGCTGCAACTTGCGCCGGAACCGCCCCGAACCGCCGTTCCCTTTTGCTGAATTCGTCCAGAGCTTCATCGAGATCGGCGGCGTCAAACTCGGGCCACATGCGGTCGGTAAACACGAGCTCGGCATAGGCTGACTCCCACAGCAGGAAGTCGGAAAGGCGCTTCTCGCCTCCGGTGCGAATCAGCAAATCCACATCCGCGCATTGCGCGATCAAGGCCTGCATCAGCATGGAGCCCAGACGGTCGGGCGAAGGCGGTTCAACGTCATAGAAAGCAGCCGTTGCATCGGCGGCCGCGCGTGTAATTGCATCGCGCGACGAATAGTCGATGGCCACGCACAACTGCAGTCCGCGTCCCGCGGCAGTTGCCCGTTCAGCCCTGTCGATCTCGTGCAGAACACGATTCGCCAACCTGTCGCGGCGGCCGATGATCTGAAGTCGTGCGCCGCGCAGGCGCAGCCGTTCCGTCTCCAGTCGCAGAAACGCGCGCAACAGCCAGAAGATGCACTCTACCTCCGCAGCCGGCCGGCGCCAGTTGTCGGAGCTGAACGCGTAGACCGTGAGGCGCGCGACGCCCAGCTCGTCCGCGCGTTCCACCACCCGGCGCAGTGCCGCTACCCCTGCGCGATGCCCTGCCACGCGCGGCAATCCGCGCCGCGTGGCCCAGCGTCCGTTGCCATCCATGATGATAGCTACGTGCAGTCCTTCGTCCTTTTTACTTTGCATTGCAAAGTTACCTCACAAAATAGCTTGATATAGCCCTTAGACCGAAGCTTTCGGATCGGCTCGTTGCTGAGTGGCGCCTGGTTCTGGCAGGGAACTGTACCAGTCGATGGTGCGAGTGAAATACATCGCTGCGGCCACAGCCAGGAAGCTGGCGAGCGCGCCTACCAGTAGCGCATTGTCCTCAAGCCGCAACAACAGATAGATCAGCAAATAGAGCGACGTGAAAATGGCCGATGCTCTTACTCCTTGCAAACGGCTGGAGAAAACCCAGGCTGCATTCGCGGAAAGAAGAGCCACTGTTGCGCCCCCCGCCATCAGGAAGCCGAGATCGAAGCCGATCCTCTCTGCGAGCGACAGCAGCAGGAGGTAAAAGATGATTTGAGCAAAGCCCACCAGGATGTATTGCGCGGGGTGAACCCGTTTGCCTGTGGTTACTTCGAAGACGAAATAGGAAAGGAAAAGCAGGCCGAGAAAGAGAAGCACATACTTCAACGAGCGGGCTACGGATTGATACGGATCAGCCACTTCTATGAAGGAAATGCCTAGCGCTGTTGCATCGATCCCGGTAAGGACTTCGCTTGACCCTTCGGCTCTCACGCCGCGGGCAATGAACGGGACAGACCACTCCGCCTTGAAGCCGTCGCGCGTGACGCTCCGGCTGACGGGCAGGAATCCTCCATCGAATCCGGGGCTTGCCCAATCGCCCTGCACGGAAAGGTGAGTCGTCATGCCGTAGGCAAGCACGGCAATCCGCTGAGCACCGGAGAATCTCAAGGCAGAGGATACGTTGAACTTCGATCCCGGCTTCGAAAGACCCTCAATCCTCACGCCGAAAAGAGCCAGCTTTCTCTGTTGCCCCTGACTCGAGCCGATTTGAATATCCTGCGAAATTGCGGCCGGAGCAAATGGAACGGTATTTCCGCTTTCCGTTAATGTTGCGTCGGCCAGCGCTCCGCGGGCGTCGCTGACGCCAACCACAATTTCCGCGTGGCTCCAGTCGAGTTGGGCGCCAGGGGGAAGCGCATCGGGCACTCCGGTTAAGTCAAATGATGCGTCCATTGTCATATCCGCCTGAAACACCGGGACCTTGAATAGCGACCGGCTCCGCTCTGCGGTTGCCGTTTTCGCAGTGGCAGAGGCTTGCGCCGGAAACACGAGGTAAATGCCATGCCTAGCGGCCTCGCCTTGCGTTTGCGGTGGAACGCTATAGGGGATGGCGAGCGTCGGGCCCAGGAAGGTCTGCTGGCCACCCACGTGGTCGCTGATTTCTTTAACTACGTCCGCAGCTCGCGCTGTTCTGTCTTCAACCAACCCTTCGACAAACAGCGCCGGGATCGCCATCAGCAGGGCCAAAGCGCAGACGACTATGAGTTTTAAGCCCATCGACCGCGAGCGGAACCTGGCTTGCATTCCTGACTGCAACAACGAAAAGTCGCTCACTTCTATTCCTCCCTGGTTTCATTAACTTTGCGATGCAAAGTTAATGCGTAAATGAACCTGGCAGCCCCACCTCGTGCCCTTCTTGGAAATGGCTATTTAACTTTGCATTGCAAAGTTAATGCGCAAAAAAAACTTCAAGCCCGCGACGGGGTCAGTGCATGGACGCGGCCGGGTGTGGTCATCTCTTTCGTCCCCTTGGCTGCATCGCGCACCACCTGCTCCAGGGTGGACAGGTACTCCATGTAGCGCGCGCGCCCTGAAGCGGTGATGCGGCACACGGTGAGCGGCCGGTTGCGGTCTTGCTTCTTCAAAATCTCGACCATCTTTCCCTTTTCCAGTACGCGCAAATGGCGGTTCAAGTTGCCATCGGTGAGAGCGCAAAGCTGCTTTAGATCGCCGAAGGCCAATCCCTTTGGATTGGTTACGAGGGAGGTCAGCACGCTGAGCCGGGCGCGCTCGTGAATCACGCGATCCAGTCCCTCATACGCGAAGCGGGCCTCATTCTTGGAACCCTTATCTTTCATCGCTACCCTCCTGCGCGGCAAACAGAAGAATCGCCGCTACCAGTACCTGCCCCGCCCCGTAGGGAATGCCCATGGCCCACGGCGAGAGGGTGCGATTGTCCGCCAGCGCAATCAAGGTGAGCCCCGAAAGCAAGTACCAGGCGCCGGCAATAGCCACAGCGCGGGGCAGAAAACGGCACGAGGAAAACACACCCAGGCTGAAGATCACCTGCCACATTCCGGGAATCATCCAAACAGCAGCCGGCACAAAGTGCATCAGCACCAGCGTCACCAATCCGCCAACTCCCACGGCCGGCAGAAATTGCTCGACGGCCATGCGGATCATTTCATCCGCCATTCCGGAATGAATGCGCCGGGTGCGCGCGTGCATCTCCGTCCCGATCAAAGCAGCCGACAGAGCGGCAGTGGAGATCCAGATGCTCAAATAGGCCGCAACGTGGCTGGCCGGATCGGGCAGCCAAAATGCCTGCGCCGCAGCGGCCGCAACCGCCAGCGCGCCGGTGCCGGCAAGGGTTGCGGGCCCGTAGCCGCGAAACTCCGTGCTATGGGCAACCTGCCGGCGAATACTGCTGATGTCGCTCAGCGCTTTGTTCAGTTCGTTCATGGCGTTTTCACTTTGTATTGCAAAGTAACTTAAATGCGAGACAGCTGTCAACTTTATTGGGAGCCGGCTCCGCGATGAACGTGAAGAAGCGCAGGGCAGGCTGAGGGCAGAGATGAATTCTGTCCCCTATTTCCGAGCATTGAGAACCGCGGCCAGAGCCTCATCCACCGTGGGGTGCGCGAATCGGAAGCCGGCGGCGATGAGCTTGGCTGGAACCGCCCGCTCGCTGGCCAGCAGGGCCTCGTTGGCCATCTCACCGAGGAAGATGCGAAGCGCTATGGCCGGGGCCGGCAGGATCGCCGGCCGATGGACGGCTCGGCCCAGGGCGCGCGTGAACTGCGCGTTGGTCACTGGTTCGGGCGCGGTCAGATTCAGTGGGCCTCCTAGCGCGGGGGTGTCTATGGCGAACAGGGTTGCAGCCACCGTGTCCGCCAGGCCGATCCAGCTGGTCCACTGCTTTCCGGAGCCGAGCGGCCCGCCCAGACCCATCCGGAACAACGGCAGCATCTTCCCCAGGGCTCCGCCGCCGGGTGCAAGCACAACTCCGAAGCGCAGATGCACAACCCGGATGCCGGCTTCCACCGCCGGAAGCGCGGCGGCCTCCCACTCCTGGCAAAGCTCGGCCAGAAATCCCTTGCCCGGGCTGGACTGTTCATCCAGAATCTCGTCTTTGCGGTCCCCATAGATGCCGCAGGCAGAAGCCACAAGGAAGGTCTGGGGCGGCTGCCGCAACCCTGCCAGCACGGTCGCCAGCGCCCGCGTCGACTCCACCCGGCTCCGCCATATCTCCTTCTTGTAAGCCGAAGTCCAGCGGCGGCCTGCCACGCTGGCGCCGGACAGATGGATCGCCGTCGCGAACCGTTCCAACTGACCGGGGTCAGCGAATGGCGAGGATGATTCGGGGGCCCAGTTCAGTTCCGCGGCAGAGGCTGGTTGGCGACGCACCAACTGCAGGACTTCGGCATTGCGGGCAGCCAACGCCTGGCGCAACGCCACTCCAAGCAATCCCGATCCGCCAGACAGCAGGGTTTTTCGTGAAATCGAGCTAGTGTTGATGGGATGGATTTTCCTTACCTCCTGGTGAACACCATACGCGCTGCATGTTAAGGGCGATTTAGTGGGACGCGAATTTTTTTTGACCTGGACAACAATCCGCCCCGAAGTGCATCCTATTCCTTGTAGAACCTCGGAGGGGCGCATGAGCGATTCGTCGGCAGTGAAAAGCGAAGAGACACAAAAAACTCAGGTCGATCCGGAAACCGCGGAGCGCTTTATCGCCGAGAAGCGGATTGGCGAGCGCATCAAGCGCCTGCGCCTCAAGAAGTCGATGGGGCTGGTCGAACTGGGCAAGCACACAGGGCTTTCGGCGAGCTTTCTTTCCCAACTGGAGACCGGCCGCGTGGTCCCGACCCTGCGCAACCTATCCCGCATCGCCATGGTCTTCTCCAAGGACCTCTCCTATTTCTTTGAAACCGAGCCCAATGCAATCTTCAGGATCCACCGCCGCAAGGAACGCGTCCGGCTGCCGCAGACCGGGGTCGCCGCGCCCACCTACTACTTTGAGAGCCTCGGCTACATGGTGCCCGACCGCCATATGGACCCCTATTTCGCCGAGTTCGTCCCGCTTACCAAGGAGATGGATCCCAAGGCGCATATGCATCCAGGCTTCGAGTTTCTCTACGTTCTCGATGGCGAGCTTGAGATTCACCATGGCGACCAAGCCTGCACCTTGGAACCTGGCGACGCCCTTTATTTTGATGCAAGCACGCCGCACTCGTACCAGTGCGCAGGCAAAAAACCGGCGAGCGCGATCATTGTCACCATGCATCAGGCCCCGCCGGCCCACCTCATCCCGTTACGTTCGGCCAATCTGCCGCCGGCGCCCAAACCAATCAATCAAGGGCGATAAGCAACGGGTTGAAAAGGAGCAGCGCCGACCGAGAAGCGGAACGTGATTTCGGGTCCGAGGCTTGCTCAATCGGAAATGCCGGCAAAGTAGGCCGCGACTTCCTGCCAGTCGTTCACGCGGACAAACCCCGTAGCCGCCAGGTTGTGCGGAGCGGTATAAAGAATCCCCTGGCCTTCAAAACGCAGCAGATTGCGGGGCAGATCGTCGATCAGATAGTCGGCGCGCAGAATGCTTTTGTTCCCGCAAAACACATAATGAGTTGGTGGAATGAACGGGAAGTGACGCTGCAGCCAGCGGTACTTGGGCCCCAGGGAGTTGGGCACCGTCATGGCTTGCGTGGCGATGAAGATTTCAAAGCGCGCGCTCAAGTCCTTCAGCACTTGCTGTGCGCCGGGCATCAGCGCCAGATCTTCGAAGAAGTCTTCGGCATCGAGAAATGCCCGCAACTGCTCCTGCCGGTCAAGCGGAGTTACTTCCCACAATCCCTTGCCGGCCAGGTCCTGGGTCGTGATGTCTTCTTCAAATGTCTGGTTGTAGCGGCGCAGGTGCTCGGCCAGTGTATCCGCCATCACCTCATCCATGTCTACACAGATGCGCCGCACTTAGGGTTCCTACGCTCCGGCTTGAGATTTGGCGGCTCTGGCCTTCGATTGCGTCCTGCCCGCCGGTTGCGGGGCCTTGGGCGCCGGAGCGAAGGCCGGGTCCCAGTAAAGCAGGCGCCCGCAACTATCGCAGGTGAGCAGTTCGCCCTCGCGCAGTTGATTCCAAGTCTGCGGCCTCACGCCCATGCGGCAGCCGTTGCACTGCTGATTCTCTGACCGCGCCAGGCCGGTGCCGCGCGATCCGGAAAGCCGGTCGAAGCGAGTCAACCACTCCGGCGCAATATCCAGGCGCAGCGCCTCGCGCTCCACGTTCAGGGCAGCCAGCTCGGTATTGAACTCCTGCTGGCGCAAGGCAGCGCGCGCTTTCGTCTTCTCCAGCGCGCCGGCGAGCAATTCCACCTGGGCACGGGCCGCGGCAAGCGCTGCTTCCTGCGCCTCCGTCCGCTCCAGGCTGACGAACTCCTCGTTCTCCAGACGCTCCGCCTCGCCAGAGACGAACTGAATCTCATGCTCAATGGCCGCCGCCTGCTCGGGCGTCTTCACCGCATCTAACTGGGTCTTGAAGCGGGCGGCCTTCTTGCGGTTATCGGCAATCTCGCGCTCCAGCCGGGTGCGCAGCGACTCTTCCCTGCTCAGCGCGTCTGAAGCGTCGGCAGCCTGGTGTTCAGCCGCGGCCAACAATGTCTTCGCCTCGATAGTCTCGGCGGGCAACGCGCGCAGGGCAGCGTTCAGCCGGGTGCGTTCCAAATCCACGGCTTGTAGCTTTACCAGCTTTTCAATGTGTGCTTGCATCTATGCTAATGAGTCTACGCCCTTCACCATCGAATAAGAAAATGGGGGGCGGGCGGGATTCGCGATAACAGGATCGGATGGGGAGGGTGGTTGGTGGAGGATCGCGCATCATTCTGGCGCAGGCATCGCTGGCTCAGTTGGTTCGCGGGCGGTGTGCTTGTGCTGCTGGTCGCCCTGGCCGTGGCCGTCTCGATTGTTCTGCGCCGTACCGAGCCGTTCCTTCGCGCCCACATTGTTGAAACCTTGCAAGATCGCTTTCACGCCCGCGTCGAACTGGACAGCTTTCATGTGTCGCTCGCCCACGGGCTTCAAGCGGAGGGCCGAGGTTTGCGCATCTGGCCGCCGGCGCAGGTGCAGGGCATTACGGTGAGTCCGGCGACGGACACAAGCGATCCACTCATCCGTCTCGACGAATTCCGCTTTCTCACTCCGCTCCGGTTTGAGCCTGGGAAACCGTTCCACGTCGGCGTAGTCGAGCTCAACGGGCTGGATATCCATGTGCCCCCGAAATCGCACTTTGGCCGCATGGCCGGCGACGCCAAAACACCAGGGGCGCCCCCGGCAGCTGCCTCCCTGATCACCTTCGCCTTGGACGGAATCGAATGCACCTCGGCCCATTTCGTGCTTGAATCCAGCAAACCCGGCAAGCTGCCCCTGGATTTCGCCATCGCCCGCTTCACGCTGAGCAACGTTACCGGCGGCCCCATCCGCGCCGGCAGCGTGATGCATTTCGAGACCGACCTTACCAATCCACGGCCCGTCGGCAGCATCCACTCTACGGGGAACTTTGGCCCCTGGCGCGATGAGGACCCCGGCGAGAGCCCCATCCAGGGCGATTACCAGTTTGACCACGCAGACCTAGCCTCTTTCAAGGGGATTGCCGGTATTCTCTCTTCGACCGGTAAATACCAGGGAACACTGCGCGATCTCATCGTCGACGGAGAAACCGATACGCCTGACTTCCGGCTTGCCCACTTCGGCAACGCCATGCCGCTGCACACGCATTTCCATGCCAAGGTGGACGCCACCAACGGCGATACCTGGCTGGAACCCGTGGATGCATTGCTGGGCCACTCCCACTTCACCGCGCAAGGCCAGGTGGTCCGAGTCATGGTTCCCGACCCCGCCACAGGTCAACCAACCAGCAAGGGCCACGACATCGCACTCAACATCAATATCGCCCAAGGCCGTATCGAGGACTTTCTCCACCTCGCCAGCAACAACTCCACTCCCCTGCTTACCGGCTCGCTCACCATGAAGGCCGCGCTGCACATTCCGCCGGGGCACGAGCCTGTTCATAAGCGCCTCAACCTCAAAGGCGTCTTCAATCTCGACCAGGTACGCTTTGCGAGTGAGAAGATTCAAGGCCGCATCACCGACCTGAGCCTGCGCGGACAGGGCCTGCCGCATGAGATCAAGAGGGCGGATCCATCGACAGTCCGTTCCACCATGCAGGGGGACTTCCAGATGGCCGCCGCAGTCATCACTCTTCCCTCGCTCACGTATACCGTTCCCGGCGCTACGATCCAGTTGAAAGGCGCCTACGGCACGGAGGGCGGCGCGCTGGACTTCAATGGCGTGGCCAAATTGAATGCGACAGTCTCGCAAATGGTAGGAGGTGTGTTGGGCGTGCTGCTCAAGCCCGCCGATCGCATCTTCAAGAAGGACGGCGCGGGGACAGAGGTTCCCATTCGCATCTCAGGCACCCGCGAAGACCCGCAATTCGAAGTTGAAATCAAAGGCCTGCGGCACAAGCCCAAATCGGCCTCCGCAGGAAACACTCCGTCGAAGAAATAGTGTGCTTACGCGCCATCGGAATGGGTGGCGAAAGAACTATTCGTCATCCTCATCGTCCCCACCGCCGGCGGGTTTCGATGACACCGCAGAGACGGAAAGATCGGCGCAGAAATCGCGCCAGATGGTCTCGGCGAAGCTCATCGCAAACCCCCGGTAGGCGCCGAAGCAGCGCGCCGCAACGAAGAGGGCAATCAAAACGCCGCCCCACAGGATGGACTCGGCGTAGTCGGGAAACGGCGTGGAGGCGGCGACCGGAGGGAAACGCCAGGCGCCGGCCAGATAGCCGCAAAGGCCCAGCCCGAGCAGCAGAAAGACAGCGAGCAGCCGATTGGCCGGACTCCGTTTCGACACCCGGAAGAGTGCAACCAGAGTCGCCGCCAGCGCCGCCGCGATTGCCGCCCATACCAGCACCGAAACCGTCGCCGTACCGCTCCCGGCGCCGCGGCGAACAGAGAGCGCCCACCCCAAAAAGTACGCAGCGCCCGCGCCGAACGTGCACCCCAGCCCGCGCATCATCACGTACATCCCTTCGAACTGCTCCGCATATTGCGCCGCCTTCTTGGCGATCAGGTACGAGCGCGCCTGAAAGAACGCAGTTTGCCGATTCGAAGAGACGTTGTTGCTCCCGGTCCCGTCCTGCCCGACCTGCATGTCCAGGCCAAACATGGTCAGCACATGGCCGGCGATCTTCGCCTTGAACTCCGGGGTGAACCTGCCATTGGTCTTGTCGAGCAGCCACTCGGAGGGAAAGCGCGCCTGCCCTTCAGCGTCGGTCTCGGTGGAAGGAGTTATGGAGGTTGCGACGGTCTGAATGATGTGTCCCGCAATGTACGCCAGCGCGGTGAGAAACAGCGCCTTGGATAGATCCTGGTCCGGCCAGTTGTGGGTGAGCACCCCGACCGGCATCCAAAGCAGCGCAAAAAGGACCGTTCCGGGGAGCAGGTAGCCGTAAATATCGTAAAAATTGAATTGCTTAATCACCGCTCAGCGCCTCCTTCGGCATCCCCTTGCTCACAGAGGCGGCGTTGCGCAGATCGTTGAGAATGGAGCCCAGTGTGCGCTTTGCTTCCTGCGCGTCTTTAAGCAGAACCGAGGCCACCCGCTGATGGCCGCCGCCGCCGTATCGGCTGAAGATCTGTCCCAGGGGAACGCTCTTGAAGCGCCGCCAAGGGTTGCGCATGGCGGTAATCTTGGCACCGTCATCGGACTCCATGATGCCTACCGAGTAGCGTGCCTTGGGAAAGGCAAGATAGGGCGCGTAGCGGCTCAGCACCGCATTGCCCGCTTGCTGCACGTCGAAAACAACGATGCCGTCTTTCTCCATGTGCGAAGCTTTACGGAAGAGCCTCTGGCCGCTCTGAATGGCCTTGCGCACGCTCTTGTAATGGTCTGCCACGCGAGGCGAATCGGCCACTTCCGCAAGGCTCTTCATGCGCAGCGATTCCACCAAAAAGCTGCAAAACTCCGAGGACGAGTCGCGCAGAAAACTGAAATTGATGCGCAGCGCCGGAGCATCGCCCAGTACGGCCTCTTCCACTGAATCGTAGCGCGCGCCGTCGATGCGGTGCGCCCACTCCACCATTTCGCGGAATCGCGGCTCGCGCAACAGGCGATAGCTCTTGCGCCAGATCACCTCTGCGCATGATGAGGCTTCCGGATCGTAAAGCAGGCTGCCTGACTTGTCCTGAGTGTAGCGCGCTTCCAGCTCCGGAGTCAGAAAAGTTGTCTGATGATGGTCGGCCCAGAAGTCCGCATCCGGGTGGAAGAGAAAATCCACGACCGCAGCCGGTTTGGCCAACGTCTGCGCCGCCCAGGTCTCGCGCTCCGCATAGGTTACCTGGACAATCTGCTGCGTCTTCCAGCCGTGCTTTCGCTCCAGATACTCGCTTGCGAGAACCGCGGAGACGACACCGTCAAAACACGGGAAATGAAGATAGACGGTAAGAGCATCCGGCATGGCTGCACCTCAACCTACGATAACACCGGCGTCGCAGCCCGGGTATCCTCGACATGGCGTTGGCGGAATTGCTGCGGGAGCGAAGAAAAAGCAACTAGACACCCCACCGAATGTGATAGTTTGGCTTGCAATACACTGCTGCCGAATTTACGAGCCGCAGACAAACACTAGGAGACCGCAATGCACTGGACCCGCAAAATCGCAAGTTGTGCGCTAGCTCTGTCTATCGGAGCCTTCGCGCTATCCGCAGCAGCCCAAACCGCGCCTAAACCCCCATCCGCCGGAGCCGCTTCAAGCGAGCAGAACTGGTGGAAGAACGCAGTCATCTACGAAATCTACCCACGCAGCTATCAGGATTCGAACGGCGACGGCATCGGCGACCTGAACGGCATCACCCAGCGGCTCGACTACCTGAAGACACTCGGCGTCGACGCCATCTGGCTCACCCCCTGCTATCCCTCGCCGCAGGTCGATTTCGGATACGACATATCCGACTACGAGAACATCGACCCGCAATACGGCACCCTCAAGGATTTCGACCACCTGGTGGCCGAGGCAGACAAGCGCCATATCCGCATCCTCATGGACATGGTGATGAACCACACCTCCGACAAGCACGAGTGGTTCATCCAGTCGCGCTCGTCGCGCACCAATCCCTATCGCGACTGGTACATGTGGCACGACGGCAAGGGCCAGACCGCAACCGATAAGGGCGAAGTGCCCAACAACTGGCAATCCGACTTCGGCCACTCCGCCTGGGAGTGGGACGAGAAGACCCGCCAGTACTACTATCACAAGTTTTATATCCAGCAGCCAGACGTGAACTGGGACAATCCCAAGATCCACGATGCTTTCAAGGACATCATCGGATTCTGGCTGAAGCGCGGCGTGGCCGGCTTCCGCTTTGACGCCATCACCACACTCTACGAGGACCCTAACCTCACCGACGAAGACCTGGTACTCGATAAGGACGGAAAGTCCTATCTCAACAACTACGGCGACGTTGCCCTCCACGATACCCGCACCAACAACCTGCCCGGCACCCACCCCGTCATGCAGGAGATGCGCGCCTGGAGCGACACTTTCAACTCCAGCAAATTTCCCGGTACGCGCGTTCTTATCGGCGAGACGTACCTGCCCAACATTGGCGAGCTTGCCAAGCAGTACGGCACCCCGGACAAGCCGGAGTTTCACCTCCCCATGGACACGCAGATCGGCTTCATCAACAAGCTGGACGTGGCCCAGTTCCGCGTCAAGCTGAACGACGTGGAGACCGGCGTAAACGGCAACATTCCGCTGCTAGTGTTTGACAACCACGACAACGCGCGCCTCGACGCCCGATACGGCGACGGCGTTCACGACACGGATATTGAGCGCGTAATCTCGACCATGCTTTTCGCCAGCCGTGGCACGGCGCTGTTCTATTACGGCGACGAGATCGGCATGAAGACCACGCCGCCCACCCGCAAGGAAGACGTAAAGGACCCCGTCGGCCTGACCGGCTGGCCCAAGGACAAAGGCCGCGACGGCGAACGCACCCCGATGCAGTGGAACGCCGGCCCCAACGCCGGCTTCGCCTCGGCCGGAGTCACTCCCTGGCTACCCGTCCCGCCCACTTACACCGCGGTCAACGTCAAGGCCGAGGAGGGCAAGCCTGACTCGCTCTTCACCTGGTACCAGACCCTCATCCGCCTCAAGAAAACCAACCCCGCCTTCGCCCAAGGCGACAACACGATGCTCGACACCTCGAACACGCAGGTGCTGAGTTGGTTGCGCACAACCGCGGGCGCGCCCTCCGTAGTCGTCTCCGTCAACTTCACCGCCGACCCGCAGACCGTGAGCCTGAGCGTTCCCGGTTCTGGCGGCGCCGTGAAGACGCTGCTCAAAACCCCCGGCGCGGCCGATCCAGCTTCAATCAGCCAAATCCAGCTAGGCCCCTATGGCGTTTACATCGGCGAAGTGCAATAACCATCAACCCGCCGTGCCCCATCCTTTCCGCGTAGTCGCCGCGGCGACCGGAAAGGGTGGGCAGGCATAAACATCGCGGCGCGTCCTTCGCTTAAACCCTGATTCCGAATAGTGCGCTACTGCTCCGTGTAGGTGTAGTCGACGTACTGGATGCCTCCGCTTCCCTCGGAGTAGAGCCTTGCATAGACCTTTGCCCCTTTCGCAGGCAGTTTTGGCACGGTGACGGATCTGGCCGCCGAAAGTGGGGAGGCATAAAGGCTGCTGGAGCCGGGACCGCTGGTGCCCAGCCAGAGCGCGTAATTCGTGACCAGGGTTCCCGCTGTCCAATTGAACATGATGCCGGATACGCCGAGGGTAGTTCCCTGAGACGGAGAAATCATCGTCGCAGCGGCGGTCGAGGCTTCGGTGTAGGTGTAGTCGAGAGAATGCCAGAGCCCGGCGACCGAGTAGTAAAGCCGCGCGTAGATTGTAGCACCCTTCGTTGGCAGGCCAGTCACGGTGGCGGAAGTGGCCGCGATAACACCCGAACTGTAGAGGTCGCTTGACCCCGCTCCGTTGAAGCCCAGCCAGAGGTCGAACTCCGTGGCTCCGGTCCCGGCAGTCCACATGAATGTCACACTCGTGCCGGCAAGCACAGTGCCCGGCGTGGGGGAAATGAGCGCCGTCGCAGCCAAGCCCGTTCCGCTCACCGCGATCGACTGCTTTGTCCCGGCCACATCCAGTGTGTTGTCGGTGAGCGTCACATTTTCGCTCAGCGCTCCGGCATGCTTGGGAGTGAACTCGATGGGTACGTCGCACTTCTGCCCTGCGCTCAGGCTGGTCGACGCTGTGCAGGCGTTCGTGTCGCCGCTGGCCTCGGAAAAATCAGCCGGATAGCTGAGCCCGGAAAGCGCCAGCGCAGCGTTGCCGATGTTTTGAATCTGCACCGTCTGGGTGCCGTCTGTGGTATCGACTGCGCCCTCATTCGTCGCCGTTGGGAAGTTCAGCGCGGGCGGCTGCGAACGCGGGAACTCGCACACAAAGCTCCAGTACTCTACGACGTTTGGATCAGGGTAGCTTGGATCATAGAAAGAGTACTCAAAGAACGTAGAGACGAACAGATCGCCGGCACTGTCCGTCGCGATGCCGCCAGTAGAGATTACTTGCCCGGGTACGGAGCAATAGTCAAACGAAGGGAGGTTGAGGGAAAAGGCCGCGCCGCCCCCAGCCGGCACCTCCACATAGGCCCCATCGTTTGCTCCCAGAATAAACAGGTCGCCCAGAACATCCAATGCCAGGAAGGTAGGGATCCCCACCCCTGCGCCATTGACCGCACTCGCCGCGCCGCCTCCTGCCGGAGGAACCTCCACCACGCGGTTGTTGCCTTGATCCGCTATGAACAGGTCTCCCGCGGCATCCAGCTTTACGTCAGTTGGATTGTTCAATCCCTTCCCGCCGACGGTCGGGTCGATGGCTACCGCCGCCCCGCCCCCCGCGGGCACTTCTACAACGCGGTTGTTTCCCGTATCGGCGATAAACAGATCGCCCGTTGCGTCCACCGCCACCCCGGAGGCTCCAGACAGCGTTATGCCATTCACCACTGGGTCAATCGCTAAATAAGCGCCCCCGCCCACCGGCGCTTCAACCACACCTCCCCCGTAACTTCCGCCTACGCCCGTAGTGAACAGATCGCCCGCGCCGTCGACCGCCATGCCGCCGGAGCCAGGGGCGTCGATCAGGGATTCGCCACCAGCCGAGACTTCCGCCGCATCACGGCTGTAGTCTGCCAAGTTGAGGCTCCGCGCCTTCGCGGCGCTGGTGGACGGAATGGGAAAAAAGCCAAAGTTTACAAACACATCACCCCCCTCGTCCGTCGTCAGGCCGATTGGATCGGCAATCCCATAATTCTCATTCTCCTCAGGACTTATCTCCCCTTGCGCAAGCACCAAAGGCGCACCGAAGCCAAACGCAAGTAGCGGCCCGGTTCCTACCCCATAGACCAGCACGCTGCCCACCACCGTGCCGGTATTGTTGGGGCCGGAAAAGAACACCACCGCGCCCTGGCGTAGTCCCGGGTCCATGGGCGCGAACGTCGCGTTGACTGTGCAGCTGGAGGTTGAGGCGTAGGTCATTGCCGTGCAGGTACTGCCGGCCGCGTTGGCAAAGTCCAGGTTGGCTAAGCCCGTGGTCACCACCCCGATGCTGCCCACCGTCGTTCCGGCAGCGACGGAGAAGCTGAGAGTCCTGGCAGCGCTCGTTGAGCCAACGGCCTGCGAGCCGAAGTTCTGGTTGGCGGCGGTTCCGGTGTAGGTCACGAGCGGCGCCGGCGGCGGCGCTGAGGCGACCGCGAAGCTCCCCGTACCCGTTAAGGAAGGCGTGACAATATCCGTCGCTCTAATGGTCTGCGTCCCAAACGTATTCAGGGTCGCCGTCGCGTGGCCAACGCCGTTTGAAAGCGTCAGCGGACCCGGATTCACGAAATCGGGATCGGAGCTGGTAAAGCTCACCGTGCCGTTGTAGCCGGTTGCAGTCGAGTTTGAAAGGTTCAACGCTGTGACTGCGATGCTGAAAGGTGTGCCTGCATACACCGTGGCCATGGTCGTGATCGAGAAGTGCGAGGCCACCGTCGGCGACACGCCCACTCCGCTCACCGCAATCGACTGCTGTGCCCCGGCCACATTCAGCGCGTTGTCTGTCAGCGTCACATTTTCGCTGAGCGATCCAATATTCTCGGGGGAGAACTCGATGGGCAAATCGCACATCCGTCCAACGCCCAGGCTGGTCGAGCCGGTGCACGCGTTCCCATCCCCACTCGCCTCGGAAAAATCGGCTGGATAGCTAAGCGCCGTCAATGTCAGCGCCTCGTTGCCGATGTTCTGAATCTGCTCCGTCCGGCTGCCGTCGGTGGTATCGATTGAACCAGCATCTGTCGGTGTCGGAAAGCTCAATGCGGGAGGCTGCGAGCGCAGCGCTTCGACCAGAACTCGACCCGGGGTGCCGAAACCCGGGTTGGCCGAAATGAACAGGTCGCCCGCGTCGTCCAGCGTAACGCAGTTGATCAGCCCTGCCATCAGCGCGACGGTGGCCGCGCCGCCCCCGGCCGGCACCTCTACCACCCGGGTGTTGCCGTAGTCCGCGATGAATAGGTCGCCCGCCCCATCCAGGGCCACGTCTGTCGGGCTACTGAGCCACAGGCCGCTCACCGTGGGGTCGATGGCGGTGGCCGCGCCGCCGCCGGCCGGCACCTCCACCACGCGGTTGTTGCCGTAGTCCGCGATGAACAGATCGCCCGCTTGGTCCAGCGCCACGCCTGCGGGTAGATTTAGAGTTTTGCCAGTCACTGTGGGGTCGATGAGAACCGGCGCGCCGTTGCCGGCCGGCACCTCCACCACCCGGTTGTTGCCGTAGTCCCCGATAAACAGGTCACCTACGGCGTCCACCGCCGCCCCGGCGGGCTCATACAACCCTGTTCCATTCACGACCGGTTGAATGGCAATCGCGGCGCCGCCCCCTGCCGGCACCTCCAGCACTCTGGCGCCGCCCTGATCCGCGATGAACAGGTTGCCCGCTCCGTCCACCGCCAGGCCCGCCGGATAGTTCAGCGATATGCCATTCGCCGACGGGTAGATTTCCGTCCACGCGCGGCCGCCGGCCGGCACCTCCACCACGCCAGAGTTGGTGGGATCAGCGCCATCAAAGGTGGCGACATCCGAGATGAATAGATCGCCCGCACCGTCCACCGTCGTACAATTTGGGAGCAGCGATGCATCTCCGAGTTCGGAAAGAATATTCACCACCGTGCCTGGACCATATGCGATCTGCGGTCCGGTACCAACTCCATTGATCGGCACGCTGCCCAGTTGGTTGCCAGTGTTATTGGCAGCCGAATAGAACACCACCGCACCCCTCCGCCACCCCGCAAACCTGGGCGTCAACGTCACGTTTACCGTGCAGGTGGTTGCCGAGGAGTAAGTCTGCGCTGCGCAGGTGCCGCCAGCTGCGCTGGTGAAGTCCAGATTCGGCGCGCCCTGCGTCACCACCGCGATGCTGCCCACCGTGGTGCCTGCGGTGACGGAGAAGTTGAAGGTCCGCACTGCGCTCGCCGAGCCGATGGCCTGCGAGCCGAAGTTCTGCGTGGCCGCTGTGCCGGTATAACTAACCTGGGCCAGCGCCGCAACAGGCAGCAAGAGCAGGCCTGCGAGGGTTAGTATTCCTTTGAGGGGGGGGGGGGCAAAAAAAAAGCGAAAAGACATGAGCGATCACCCTGGTGGGCGCGAATCTCGCTGCTGGCATCATGGAAAACCTCGCTCGGAGAGGCATGGTTCGGGAAACCACGCGAAACCTCATTAAAATTTGAATTCCTTCGCAGGGGCAAAGACGCGTCCCTTCCGCACGCACTGGTAAACCCGGCTCATCCCTTGCTTGCGGGCCGAACTTCGAACGCGCTCAGGCAGTGGAGCGTCCCGCCATTCCTGCCGGGACTACCGGGAAATATACCCCTTCCCTATCTCGAATGCCATGGAATTCGTCGCCCGGCAAGGGAAATGCGCGCCCGGGCTTCCCTCCGCCGCACGCCCTTCGATTTCCCAGCCCACGGTATCCGAAGCCACCGACCTCACTGTTCGGTATAGGTGTAGTCGTTGTATTGGGTCACTCCGTTGACATCCGAGTACAGCCTGGCATAGACCGTAGTGCCCTTGGCCGGCAGACTGGGTACCGTGGCGGACATGGACGCCGACCATCCAGATGCGAAGAGGCTGCTTGAGCCAGGCCCACTGGTGCCCAGCCAGAGATTGTACTGGGTCGCCCCGGTGCCCGCTGTCCATGTGAACATCACGTTGGAAGTTCCAAGGATGCTTCCGTTTCCGGGTGAAATCATGGTTGCCGGCGTGCCGGTTGGCGGTGGGGTTTCGGTGTAGGTGTAGTCGTTGTACTGCGACGCTCCGTTGATGATCGAGTACAGCCGGGCGTAGACCGTCACCCCTTTCGCGGGCAGGCTGGGCACCGTGACGGAAGTGTTCATGGTTAGACCAGAGTTATAGAGGCTGGCCGATCCCGGGCCGCTGGTTCCTAGCCAGAGATCGTAGTTCGTCACGCCAGAGCCCGCGGTCCAGCTGAACATCACGTTGGAGGTTCCGAGCGTGTGCCCGTTTGTGGGAGAGAGCATGGTCGCCGGCGCAGTGGTTGGCGGTGCGGTTTCGGTGTAGGTATAGTCGATATGCTGAGATACTCCGTTGATCATCGAGTAAAGTCGGGCGTAGACGGTTACCCCTTTCGCCGGCAGGCTGGGCACGATGACGGAAGTGGCCGCTGAAAGACTGGAGGCATAGAGGCCGCTCGAGCCCGGCCCGCTGGTGCCCAGCCAAAGCGCGTAGCTGGTTACCCCGGTGCCGGCTGTCCACGAGAACATCACGTTGGAAGTTCCGAGCGTATTTGGGGATGTGGGAGAAATCATGGTCGCCGGCGTGCCGGTTGCGGGTACGCTTTCGGTGTACGTGTAGTCGATGTACTGAGACATTCCATTGATGATCGAGTACAGCCGGGCATAGACCGTAACTCCTCTCGCAGGTAGGCTGGGTACTGTGACTGAAGTGGCCGTGGTAATTCCCGAGTTATAAAGGCTGGCCGATCCGGGGCCACTGGTGCCAAGCCAGAGATCGTAACTCGTGACCCCGGTGCCCATTGTCCAGGTAAAAATCACGCCGGAAGTTCCAAGCGTGTTCCCGTTGGAGGGCAAGATCATCGTGGCCGGGCTCGAACCTCCGGCCGACACTGTCACAGTTACGATGCTTGAGGTAGAAGCGGGATAGGTCCCGCTTCCCGTAAAGGTCGCGGTCACTGAATTGGCGCCTGGCTGCAGAGCTGACGCAGAGACCGAGAGCATGCAGGTTCCTGCGCTCAATGTGCAATTGCCGAGCGAAGTCGCCCCTGCACTAAAGCTGGCTGTGCCGGCAAGCGCGGGAGGCGTGTCGACATACCCAGTCGGGGTTCCACCGGTCACGGTTGCGGTCAGTTGCGTGGACTGGCTGGTGGTGATGGAAGCGGGCGAGGCCTTGAGGCCGGTTGTGCTGGTGAACGCGGTGTTCCAACTGGTGAGCAGATTCTGGACATTCACCGTGCCGATGCCGGTGACCTGGTCAAACCCGGCCGTGGAGGGGAAAGCAACAGACAGGGAACTGGAGCCGGTCGTCGACAACATGCCGTAGCTTTGACCACTGTCGACGTAACAGCTTGTCGAACCTGAGGCGCAAGGAACGTCGTTGTTGCTGGTGGTCACATCGTTGAAGATGCAAGTGGAAGCTGGAAGACCGGTGGTTACGCCGGTATTCGAGGTCTGCCCGTTGGAGTAGCAAGCTGTCGCCGTGGCGGGCGCGGTAAATTGCGCCTTGGCCAGCGCGTAGAGCGCCGGATTCAGCAACCCTTGCCGCGAACCGGTGGAATCGACCAGCAAGCCGGCCACTCCCGCCATGTAGGGAGCCACAAACGATGTCCCTCCTGCTCCCCCGAAATTATTGGCGGAAGTACAGCCGGTGCTTGAGGCATCGGCAGGGTTCGAATCGCAAAAGATCAGGTAATGGCCCCAGAATCCGTTAGCGGCGAATCCGGCAATGTCGGGCAGGGAGTGATACAGGCCGGAATAACCCGAGATCCCCGTCTGCCATGCCGGCACAGTGTAATGCGTGCTGAATCCGCCCCCGCCGCCAATTACGCTGCCGTCGTTTGAGGTGCCTTCGGAGGCGCAAAGGCCGGCGCCCGCATAGCCGTAAAAGGCTGCCAGAATGCTGCTCGCGCAACTGTTGTTCCACGACGTTTCAGGAACATAGCTAAGGGCATCCGCGTAGAAGGCGTTATTTGAACTACCCCAATAGGTGGTCTGCGCAGGGCCTCCCTCCAGTGCATCGTAAAGGTCGGAGAAGTCAGTTCCTCCCGCCACGGTAACGGTGGGAGCCGCGAAAGCGCTCACGTTGATTCCGGAAGTGGCCGTGCCGCCGGTGTTCTGATCCGCGGTATCGGAGCCCGAGTCGCCCGCGGAGATGAAGATGGACTGGCCTTGGAGGGCGGCCTGCGCATAGAGCGTGTCTTGCGCGGTGTAATCCGATGATGAAGTATATGCAAGTTCGGTTTCGCCATAGCTCAGGCTCATCACGTCAGAGAGGTTGTTGTCGATCAGAGCCGCCATGGAGGAGAAGATTCCGTTATCCGGGCTCTGATCGCACGACATGAAGATCTCGTTCGCCGAAGGCGCGGTTGCGTTGATCCACTCGGCGTCCAGCGATGCTTCCTCATCTTCGCCGATGCCGTCGGGGTCGATGCCCGGAGCGTTACAGGCGACCGAGCCGTAACCGTGATAGACGTGCATGTTGAGCGTACCCGGCACGCCAAACAGAGTGCGGAAAGTGGCAACGTCGCCGCCGGTGGCCACTCCGCCAGCGCCCACAGTGCCATACTCAATGTCGCTCTCTTCGATCACCGCCACGGTTGCCTTCGCGGCCAGTTCGCCGCCGGAAAAGGTAGGGTTGATGTCGTAAATCGTATAGAGATCCTGCGGGGTCACCAGGTAGTAGCCGCCGCCGGCGTTGTCGGCGGGCGAGGCCAGGTTTCCCGCGGCCAAATTTCCTGAGGAAGTTTCGACGGGGTGCCAGCGATGAGCATCCGCATCCCAGGCCGACTGGCGAACCCTGGTGTGGTTGGTGAGCGGAGGAATCCTGCTGAGTCCTTTTATCCCCGCCACCAACGGCGCCAGCGCGGCGGGAATCTGAGGATCGCGGACGTTCGCCGCATGCTTACCGCCGCGAATATCGAAGTAGTGCAGCTCTGTGTGGAAAGCCTCGCGTACCTGGCCCGCGGTTGCCGCAAAGTCGATCATGCTGGCGTTATTCAGAACGCTGCGAACCTGCAAGCCGTGCGATTCAAGCCATCTCGAGAGCTTTGCTATGTCTTCCGGCGATGCGCCAAACCGCGCTCCGAACTCCTTTGGCGTAAGCCATTTGTGGTATTCCGATGCAGTTGGCTGCTGCTGGCGCGCGAGCAAATTGTCCAGGCCGGCCTGCTGCTCGGGGCTGCGCTGGAGGAGCAGAAAGAGGTGCAATTGCATGTCATCTTCCACCGGGCCAAGGTCCTGCACCGCGGCAATGTCCCCGCGAACATTGCCCTTCAGCGTGATCAACGAATGCTCGTCGATAGGGCTGACCAGACGCGAGGGCGCCGTAGACCTGGTTTCGGCTTCCTGGCTATGCGCGAACGGCGCAAAGCAGAGTGGCAGGCCCGCAACGCCAATCAGCAGGGAAAGACGCACACGCAAGGACGAAGCCTTGCCCGAAACAGGCGTATAGGTGGGGATCACAGCAGCCTCCTCGGCTGGACAAGCCTGGTTGGAGAAACCAGACCAGCCGTATGGGAAAAGTGATTTGCCTGGCAAGCGCGAACAAGCCTCTTTTCCCGCAGCCACGGCTAATCCCGGATCGTTGAGCGCTTGCACGCCGGAAAGGGTAGCGTTTTTTGATCGTCCGAGACCTGCAGCCGGTGCTACCCAGGGTTATACCCCATCGACTTTGAAGAAGCCACGCAAATCTTCTTTCTGAATAAGATGAAGACTCACCTCCGGTACCGTGCCGTCACAATTTCGCGCCGCCTTGGTCGGAGATTTGGGGATGAATATCTCGCCCTGCGAGCTGGGCGAGATGCCAAACGGTCAGCCTGTAGATCGGTGTAGAAGATTTGCGCATCAGGCGGGCGGGCCTCGACGATCCATTTGCCGCCGCCCGCCCTCAGGTGTTTGACTTGTTCCCGAAGAGGTACGCCGCCATGCCTTACATCCTCGCGCTTGACCAGGGAACCACCAGCTCCCGCGCCATTCTTTTCGACGAAGCCGGCGCAATCGCTGCCGTGGCGCAGCATGAGTTCGAACAGTTCTATCCGCAGCCGGGATGGGTGGAGCACGATCCGACCGAAATCCTTACCAGCCAATTGAGTTGCGCCGTCGAAGCGCTCGGCAAGGCAGACGCGCGGCCGCGGGATGTGGCTGCCATCGGCATTACCAACCAGCGCGAGACGGTGATCGTCTGGGACCGTGCCACGGGCAAGGCCATTCATCCCGCCATTGTGTGGCAGGACCGGCGTACCGCCTCCGCCTGTGCTTCCTTAGAAGAGGGCGGCGTTGGCAATGACGTTTCCAACCGCACCGGGCTGGTTCTCGATCCGTACTTCTCGGCTACCAAGGTCGCATGGATTCTCGACCACGTCTCCGGCGTCCGTGCTCGCGCCGAGCTTGGGGAACTCGCCTTCGGCACCGTGGATAGCTGGCTCATCTGGCACCTTACCGACGGCCATCGCCACGTGACGGACGTGACCAACGCCTCGCGCACGCTGCTCTTCAATATCGTCAAGGGCGAGTGGGACGCAGAGCTGCTGCGCGTCTTCAACATCCCTGCCAGCCTGCTGCCGGAAGTGGTCTGGTCCAGCCAGACGGTGGGCGAAGTGACCACCACGCTCGGCCTTGGTGGAATCTCCATTGCGGGCATTGCGGGCGACCAGCAGGCCGCGCTCTTCGGCCAGCTCTGCTGGGATGCAGGCGAGGCCAAAAATACCTACGGCACTGGATGTTTTCTACTTCAGAACATCGGCACTGAGTTCGTTCGCTCGAAGAACCGGCTCATTACGACGCTCGCTGCCAGCGCCCGGCAGCGCCTGGAATACGCCTTCGAAGGCAGCATCTTCATTGGCGGCGCAGTGGTTCAGTGGTTGCGCGACAACCTTAAGCTTATTGGGGCCTCTTCCCATGTGGAAGCCCTCGCCGCCAGCGTTCCGGATGCAGGTGGCGTAGTCTTTGTGCCTGCCTTTGTCGGCCTGGGCGCGCCGCATTGGGATCCGCATGCTGCCGGCACCATCGTTGGCCTGCGCCGCGAAACGCAGCCCGGCCACATTGCCCGCGCGGCTCTGGAAAGCATCGCCTTCCAGGTGGCCGATGTTCTTGAAGCTGTGCAGGCCGAGACTACTCCGCTGGCAGCTCTGCGCGTCGATGGCGGCGCAGCGGTCAACAACCTCCTCATGCAGTTCCAGGCGGACATTCTCGGCGTCCCTGTCCTTCGCCCTCAGGTCACGGAGACCACGGCCCTCGGCGCAGCTTATCTGGCGGGATTGGCCGCGGGCTTCTGGGCCGATCCGCGGGAGCTGAAAGCCAGGCGCCAGAACGATACGCGCTTTGAACCGAAAATGAGCGCAGAAGAGCGCGCCGAACGCAGATCGCGCTGGAACCGCGCCGTGGAACGCGCAAAGAACTGGAGCGAGCTGTGATAGCAAAGAAGGTTTGGGCCCGGGCTTGAGGGTGGAGTTGCGCTTTCCGCTTATGGGATTCGAACCCCCGAGAAACTCCGTAGCATCTAATCACCCGAGCGCTACGCGTTGCGCAGGTCCAGGGCGAAGGAGGAAACGATGGCAGTGAAATGCAGTCACGTCGCGGATCACGTCAAGAAGGTCAAGCCGCACACCAAGGGTTGCGAAGAGTGTTTGCAGATGGGCGACACGTGGCTTCATCTGCGCATGTGCCTCGAGTGTGGCCACGTGGGCTGCTGCGATTCATCGAAGAACCTCCATGCGCGTGGGCATTTTCACTCGACGCAGCACCCCATCATTCAGTCCGCCGAAAAGGGCGAGGACTGGCGCTGGTGCTACATCGACGACACCTATCTTTAGCGTGGCGAAGATGAACCTGCGCATAGCTTTCTCCACAGGCCGCATTGTTGTCATAGTCGCTTTAGCATGCTCGATGCTGCTCGCTACGCGGCATTCCTCTGCGCAGGCGACCGCGCCGCAAGCGTGCTCTGCCCCCGAATATCGGCAATTCGATTTCTGGATCGGAGATTGGGACGCCTTCGAGGTTTCCGATCCAACCACCATCTCCGCTCACATCCGCATTGATCCCATCCTTGGCGGCTGCGTGCTGGAGGAAACCTACGAAGGCGCTAACGGCGCGAAGGGACAGAGCTTCAGCATCTACGATCGGTCGCGCGGCGTATGGCATCAGACCTGGCTTACCAATCGCGGCAAACTGCTTGTCATCGAAGGCAAAATGCAGGGCGGAGCGATGATTCTCACTGGCTCCGATCGCACCGTCGACGGCATGCCGCGCCTGGTTCGCGGAATCTGGAAGCCCGACAGCGCGGGGGTGCGTGAGACGGCAGCGACTTCTACCGATAACGGAGTAACGTGGACTCCGTGGTTCGATCTGCTCTTCCGTGCGCACGCCAAAGCTGCGAAATAATTCGATCCGGAAGCTCCGGGTCAACTCCTGCAGAAAAGGACCCTAGGCTAATTCGACCGCAATCTTTTTCGTCTCCGCGTCGAGCTTCACGATTTTGAAGGTGCGAATCTGTCCCGCGCTCAGCGCTTCCGGTTTGGCCGTTGCTGCCGGCGCGTTCCCCTTCCATCGCTCGCTCAGCAACGACGATAGTGCTGACAAGTCGGCTTTGCCTTCGGTCTTCGCAGGCATTGTTGCAGTGGCCGCGGGCAGGGCTGCCGCAGCGCAGGTGCCGCGGATGCCTTCGCCCAGTTCAACAACAGCGGAACTCGCGCCCAGCTCCACCACGCGGCCTGAGACCACATCACCCGGCTTTTGTTCGGCGATGTACTCATCAATGCTGGTGGGTACCAGTTGCTTCATGCTGAGCTTGATCTGGCGCTTCTCCATATCGATGGCAAGGACCAGAGCCTTCACAACCTGGCCCGCGCGCAGCACATCGCTGGGGTGATTGATGCGGCGATCGGCGACGATCTCACTCACGTGTACCAGGCCCTCGACGCCCTCGGCCAACTGCACAAACGCACCGAAGTTCATGATCTTGGTCACGGGGCCCTCAATCTGCGAGTTCTCAGGGAACTTCTGCCGCACATCGGTCCATGGGTCAACCATGGCGTGCTTGAGTCCGAGGCTGATGCGACGCTCTTCCGGCTTGATGGCCAGAATCACAGCGTCCACGCGGTCGCCCTGCTTGAGCACGTCGCTCGGATGGCGCACCTTCTTTCCCCAGGACATTTCCGAGATGTGAATAAGCCCTTCAATCCCCGGCTCAATCCCGACGAATGCGCCAAAGTCCTGCAGGCGCGTAACGGTCCCGGTGACGCGCTGCCCGGCCTGGAAGCGCTCCGTCGCCGTGGCCCAGGGCTCGGGCTGCAACTGCTTCAAGCCGAGCGAAATCTTCTTCGTCTCCGGATCGATCTTGAGGATGCGTACCTGTACTTGCTGCCCCGAGGCAACTACATCTTCGGGCTTGTTCACGCGGGTATGCGCCATGTCGCTGATGTGCAGCAGGCCATCGATGCCGCCCAGGTCGACGAAGGCTCCATACGGCATAAGCGTGCGGATCGTCCCAGTCACCACATCGCCTTCCTTCATGGCGGCGCGGCGGCCATCGACTAGCCCGCGTGCCTGTTCCTCAAGCACCACGCGGCGATCCACCACTACATCTTCATCCAGCACGTCGAGCTTGGTGATGCGGCAGGTGATCTCCGTGCCGACAAGTTTTTCAAGCTCCGCTGCGTCTTTGGTGCCGCTGCGGCTGGCGGGCATGAACGCGCGCACCCCTACATCCACGCGCACCCCGCCCTTGACGACCTCGGTTACTGTACCAACGACCGCGGTCTTTTCGGCGAAAGCTGCTTCAAGAGCCGACCAGTCGCGCGGCTGCGCCACCTTGAAGCGCGACAGCTCGTAGTAGCCCTCTTCATTGCGGCCCATCACGGAGACCGGGAAGCTGTCGCTGGGCTTGACGGCTTCTGCGTTGTTGTCGAACGCCGACCGCGGCAGAACGCCTTCCGTCTTGTAGCCGATGTCGAGAAACACCTGGTCTGCGGAGAGGGAAACGACGGTGCCCTGCAGCTGTTTTTGCCCCGCCGGCGCCTGGTGCGAGTGGCTCTTTTCGAACGCCTTCAGCAGTGCTCCAAAATCCTCAACAGGCTCTTCGGCAGAGGAGACAGGCGCAGTCTCTGGAATTGGCACAGGCGCCGGCGCCGCTTTAAGTGTAGCGGGCTCCGACGAAGCAACAGGCTCGGTGGCCGGTTCAGGCGTGGCATCTGCCGCAACAGCTTCGGAAACGGGCTCAGGCGTACTGTCGGCGGTGGGCAGGATTTGTTCGACGTTTTCTTCTGTCATGGCTTCCTACCCTTCCATTCTCCCACGCTTCCATCAAGCAGCGAGATTTCCGGGTTATGGGAGAGGCGCCGTATTCTACGGAAACTCCGTAACCTTCGGTGTAATCCGCGGCCTTCCCGTCGATGTTGGCCCGCCAACATCGTCAATTACGTTGGAAATCTCGCCCAGATTATCGAGCGCCACCGTAATCATGTGGTGGAACCGCACGCCCGGCGTGCGCGGAACCTCAATCGCACGGCTCAGCACCACGTTCGGATGACGGAAAACTGAATAGACGCCCAGCCCCCAGGCCTCGTGCGTCGTCACGCCATCAGCCACCTTGTACGAAGCCCATCCGTTCGCTCCCTGCGCGCTGGTCCAACTGGTCTGATCCAATGGGTCGTAGGGGATTTCGGATTGATAAAAGTATGTCCGGCCGCCATTGCCGTTCCACAGCACCTGGAACTCCTGATGATGTTCCACAAACAGCCCATACGCCGTTACGTTGTTGCCATTAACGACCAGGCCGTTGGCGCTCAAGTTCTGGGTCCAGCCCACGCCCACCCCGTGATCCGCGCGCCAGATCCAGGTGTGATCGACGATGGTGTCGTTCGAGTTGATTTGCAGGTTGACTTTGGCGCTGCCCACGCCTGCGCCGCCCACGCGAAAGAACACGTCGTGCAGCGAGATCGGGTTGCGCGCGTGGCTGGCTTTGCTGCCCTGCGGTCCAACTTCCAGCAGCACCGCAGACAACTCCGCGCCGGCGTCGAAGAGCAGTCCGGCTATGATCACGCCGTCCTCGTCCGCGCTAGTCATCGCCGCCGTACCCTTCACCGGTTTCAGCGTTGCGAAGCCCAGACCCATCACCACAGTATCCGGGTGCGTAACGCGTATCGGCTCTGTCAGCTCGTAAATTCCTGGCGTCAGCAGCAGATGCTTGCCCGCATCCAACTGCGCGTTGATGCTCGACGCAGTGTCCGCCCCCGCATGAGCAATGTAGAACCGGCTAAGTGGAATCGACTTCCCCGGCGTCGCGCCACTTCGCCACGTAATTCCAGAGGAATCGCGCACCAGCGACGGAACACGCACGCTATAGCGGCCTTCCGCGTCCACTTGCAGAAAGGGCTTCTCGCGAATCACAGGCGCTTGCGCAACCTTGGTATACGGCGGCGTGGGCCATTCGCCCTCGGGCATGTGCGGCACGCCAACAAAGACCATGTTCCAATTCGCGCCCGTCCAGCTTCCCCACTCGCTGTTGCGGCTTATCCACTGCTGCTGCGGACCGGCCCCGACGTTGCCGTCCACCAGGGAGTCCGACATCCAGCCGCCGCTGGCCCAGCCGCGATTCTGATGCAGCACGATGCTGCCAAGCACGTGCATCCGGCGAAACGGAACCGCCTGCGAGACCGCCCACTGCATGGTCCCATTGACCGCGCCTCCCGTGGGCGTGACGGAGAAGCCCTCTGCGGCGCGCCAGAAAGTGCAGGTTGCGTTGTTGTGTCCCAAGCTTGCGTCTGAATGAACGTTGCCGGTAATGTGCACCGCGTCCGGCGATGCGCCCAGGCCGATGACCTCTGTGTAAAACCCCACCGGCACATCCACCTTGAACTCACCGGGGAGAAAGAGGAACGCATTGCGCTGCGTGCCGAACTCGCTGTGTTGCTGCGCGGCGTAGACCTTGTCGATTTGTTGCTGGATGTCTGCCGCCGGCATGGTCGGGTTGAAGACCATCACATTGGGACCGAAGTCCGGCTTGTCTTCGCGCTTCGCAGCATGTGCCCCAAGCGAAGCTCCCAAAATCGCCATTAGCAGGCCAAAACCAATCGCCGCTTTCCTCTCGCCGCCCTTGCGTCGCGCACACTCCATCGTCATCCCCCGCCCCTTCCCGTCCCGTATCCTACGCATCTCCAACGCCGCGCACAACAACTGCAATTTTGCGCTTCTTTACACATGCCACTCCCGAGAGCGAGAATGGCCGTCGGACCAGAAACACCCTGGGAGCCTCCCAAGTGAATAGATTCTCAATGACGCGGCGCGACTTTGTCCGCATTGGCGCAGGTGCGGCGGCTGCCGGCGCGGCCATGAAAGCAACCCTTCTTCAGTCTTCGCCGCTGGCCGCCCAGGTCGACCCCGGCACGCGCAAGATCCGCTTCGTCATTGTGGGCACCGGCATTCGCGGCTGCGACCTGCTTCGCGCGGCGCGCCAAGTGCCGACCGGCGAGTGTGTGGGCGCGGCCGACCTCTATACCACGCGGCACACAGCCGCCGAAGAGGCCTGGGGCGCGGACATCCCCACCACCGGCGACTACCGCACCTTCTTCGACCGCAAGGATGTGGACGCGGTTCTCATCGCCACATCCGACCATCTGCATCGCCGTGTCACCCTCGATGCCGTTGCTGCGGGCAAAGACTTTTACTGCGAAAAG
>JBEKFD010000028.1:0-41782 GCA_050013495.1 Occallatibacter sp.
TTGACTCTGCTCTGACACCACGCCTCGCCACTTCATCCATAGTTCTTCCCTGAGTTGCTTCATCCCTCAACAATGCTGCTTGGAAATGACCAAAACAAGATGGGCTTTACGTAACGCTCACCAGAGAATTACCTCCCTCTGGCGCACAATAGGTCTTAAGAGGGCAGGAGAGGGAAACTTGCTGCATCCATACCGAAGCCAAACGCGGGGACCTGCTCCCCAGTCCCATTCCAATCTGTCAGGCATGTGCCCGGTCCGTACCCGCGCTTTTTTTACCCCACCCCTCCCCCACTTTCGTCCCATCTCTTTGATAAAAATAAGGTTACCTCGAAAACTGCCCGTTTGACCTATTGAAACAAAGGACTTACGTGCTGCCAGTTTTTGGCGTCTCTTCAAGAACAAAGCACTTACATCGAGAATAAAGACCCAGTTTCCATCCATAAAGCGCCAAAAACAGCCTCCATCGCGCCCAAAAACTCGGTCTAAGGCGAACTGTTGCCCGCGTCCTTATTAGCGACCTGGTTGATGATGCGCTGGATCAGGACTACTCTTGCGTGGATTCCGCGGGCAACGTCGGCGAGGAACTCGGTGATGACGCTGCCGATGGGGGCGATGGCGAGTGTGGCAGCGTATTGACCATTGGGGCACCTTCTGCGATTGGGTGATTGACGGGCATGACTGCTCCGCCCATGCTGTAGATTGAGCAATTCGTATTCAGTTGCTTGAGGTTACAAGCTATGAGCAGTTATCCTCCTCCTGGGCCTGGATTTGGCGGCGTAGGCCAACGCATTGAAGAGGCCATTGAGCTGATCGAGATGGAGCTGCGCCACGCGGCTGCCTATGTAAACCAGGCGGTCATTCCGCAGGTGCGCAAGGAGTCGATCTTCGCGCTGCGCAATGTGGCCAAGTCGCTGGGCAGCTTTGCCGACCGGCTCGACCAGCAGCAGGCCCAACAACAGCAGGCCCAGCAAGCGCCGCCTCCCAAGGGTCCGCAACCCTGATGCCCGAGACCCTCCAACCGGGGCTTGCGACGCGGCCTGCGAATTGGCAGAAGCCGCTCCTCATCCAGGCGTTTCTCACCGTGCTGCTTGTCTTCGCTTCCGGATGCGGGCATCATCGCAACAGGGTGCAGCCTGTGGCGCAGCAGACCGCTCCGCCGGCGCAGGGGGAACCGCAGTACCCAGACTCGGCGCAGCAGCAGGCGCACCAGCCGGCGCGGATTCCAATTACTCCGGTGCCGCCGGGAGGGGTGAACGAGGCGGACCTGGAGTTTGTGCAGTCGCACAATCCCATCCTCTCTGAGGAGGGACTGGCCACCTGGTACACGGCGCCCTACAAAGGCCGCAAAGCCGCCAATGGACAGATCTTCAGCGACCGCGCGCTGACGGCGGCGCACCGTACGCTGCCCATGGGTTCGCTGATCACGGTGACTAACCTGAAGACGGGTCAGTCGGCGGCCATGCGCATTACCGATCGCGGCCCCTTTGTGGACGGCAGAATCCTCGACCTGACGATTGCTTCCGCGAAGGCCACGGGAATCTATCGCATGGGCACGGCGGAGGTGCGGCTGGACGTGTACGAGGCGCCCAAGCCCATCGAGCGCGGCGGGCGCTGGTGCGTGCAGATTGGCGCATTCAAGTCCGAGCGCAAGGCGGTCAGGCTCAAGAACGACTTGCTGCGCAGGTATCCCAACTCAAACGTGATCGAGTTTCCCGGCCAGGACAGCTATTGGGTGCGCATCCGGCCCCAGGGAGATAATCGCGAGCAGGCTGAATCGATCGCCCGGCATCTTCGGCCGAGTGAGGCGGAAGCTGAGGCATTCCTTACGCGGCTGGACTGAGGGCTGCGAGGATCTTACGGAAAAGGGCAGCGAGTTAGCGCCGCTTCGCGGGTTAGCGAGTTTGCAGGTTAGCGGCGGCCAGGAGTTGGCGCGGGTTTTTTTCTTCCGTTTAGCATTCCCAAATGCGAATTGTTGGAATTAACGGGAAACTTCCTTCGGCAATCGGAACAATCTCTGACATCTCAGATTGAGTGTGCGAAAACCCCGGCTTAGCTTGCTGGAAGGGTGATTATCGCAGCGCTCGTTGCGCCTGCCCACCCATGCACAGGGTGCGATGGCGAGTGAGACGAACAGCAGGGCCAGGACGCACGGGCTGACCGGGAGGTTGGCGGAGGTTGCGCTCGGCTATCAGGAACAGCTTATGCGGAATCCTCGCCATCCCCAGGCCCTGGTGGGAATGTGCCTGGTGGCGCTGGCCAGCCGGCAGTCGGAGGCGGCGGTGAAAATGGCTTCCGCAGCGGTGGAGGCGGCGCCGGGGATGGGGACTGCGTGGGTGGCGCTGGGCCAGGCGCTGAAGGCGGTGGGGCAGGTTGGCCGGGCGGAGAGCGCGTACGCGGGAGCTCTCCGGCTGGACGGAATGAACGAGCTTGCGCGGCTGGGGCTAGGCGAGCTCAAGATTGCCACGGGGCGGCCGGAGAAAGCAATCGCCGAGTTTGAGCTGGCGCTGCGGCGAAAGCCCTCGCTGGTGGCGGCGCATCTGGGCCTTGGAAATGCGCTGGCCGTGATGGGCCGGAATGAGGAAGCGCTGCAGCGCTACCGGGAGACGCT
The DNA here is from genome assembly GCA_050013495.1 of Occallatibacter sp. GTDB lineage: Bacteria > Acidobacteriota > Terriglobia > Terriglobales > Acidobacteriaceae > Telmatobacter. The sequence continues at coordinate 2,609 of JBEKFD010000028.1, forward strand.
GGGGCTGCGGCCGCGGTTGCCGGAGGCGGAGTTTGCAGCGGGATTTGTGCTGGCCCGGCTGGGGCGGCCGAAAGAGGCGGAGACGCGCTACAGGCGTGCGCTGGTGGAGCGGCCGGACTTTGCCGCCGCGTGGATGAATCTGGGCAGTCTGCTGCGAGAGCAAGGCCGCGAGGCACACGCGGAGGCCGCGCTGCTGCGGGCCGTTGAGCTGCGGCCTGACCTGGTGGCCGGGTGGATCAATCTGGCCATGCTGGAGCGCGAACGACGACGCCCCTCGGAAGCTGAGGCACACCTGCGCAGGGCTTTTGCCCTGAATCCCGAACAGGTGGAGACGCACATTGCGTGGTGCCAATTCCGCGCGTCGGAGAAGGACTTGGCGGGCGCGTGGGGCTGGCTACGCTGGGCGCTCGCGCGCGATCCTGTGCAGCCTGAAGCCGTGAATATGCAGGGGATTTTGCTGCATACCGAGGGACGATTTATCGAGGCGGTGACGGCCTTTGAACGCGCGGAGGGAATGGGGCATAAGGCCGCTGCGTCTAATCGCGGCAATACGTTGCTTGATTTGGGAAGAATGCCCGAAGCTTTGCAGGCTCACGAAGCAGCCGTCGAGCGCGATCCGCATCACCCGGGCGCACAGTACAACCTGGCACTGACGCGGTTGCGGATGGGGGACTGGAAGCGCGGCTGGAGCGGGTATGAAGCGCGCTGGCGGTTTCGCGAAGTGCATCGTGTCCCCAGGGTTTTTCGCCAGCCGCGATGGCAGGGCGAGCCGCTGGAGGGGCGGCGGATCCTGCTGCACGGCGAGCAGGGACTTGGGGATACGATTCAGTTCTGCCGCTACGCGACGCTGGTGGCCGCGCGTGGCGGTTATGCCATTTTGCAGGTGCAACCGCCGGCGGAGCGGCTGCTGCGGTCCCTTGCGGTGGTGCGATCTGGAGCGGCTGAAATTGCGCTGCTGGGCGCTGCGGCTCCGGAAGTCGACCTTGAGTGCCCTCTGCTGAGCTTGCCGGCTGTTTTTGAGACGACTCCGGACACAGTGCCCTGGGCTGGCGCGTATCTGGGTGCGGAACCGGAGATTGTGTACGAGAAGCAACAACAATTTCCAAGCGTCTGCCATGGAACGGAGACGCTGCGCGTGGGACTGGCATGGGCCGGAAATCCTCGCTACAAGGCGGACGCGCAGCGCTCCATGGCGCTCGATACTTTCATTCCTTTGCTGCGGACCTCCGGCATTACCTGGGTCTCGCTGCAAAAGGGCCCGGCGGTTGAACAGATTCAGGGGCTGCCGAGCAACATCTTTGTCTGGAACGGCTCCAGCGAGGACTCCGACCTGGCGGAAACCGCGGCGCTGCTGGCGACGCTCGACCTGGTGATTTCGACGGATACATGTATCGCCCACCTGGCCGGCGCGATGGGCAAACCGGTCTGGATTCTGCTGCCGCATCTGGGGGATTGGCGCTGGATGCAGCAGTTGAAGACGACGCCCTGGTATCCAACCGCGCGGCTGGTGCGGCAGGGGTTTGCCGGCGATTGGATTGGCGTCGTCGAACAGGCGATCGGTGAGTTGAATAAAATTCGATCTGGCTCGGTTTGCCTGGCATTTGTGGGCTCCGAACGAAGTCCCAACGTTGCAACGCGCCTTTGAATTAGTCCTCTAAATAATCCCTAGTACATCAATCAGGTCTTGACAATTTATACTCTATAAAATAGAGTACTCTTTATCGCATCAAAATCGGCGAAGGCAAATCGTGATTCCCAAGGAGCGGCGATGACTGGAAACGGCGATGAGTTGGAACTGAAAGAAAGGCTGGGCCTGATCGGGACGATGATCGCCGAGGGTAGGAAAACCACAAGGAGCTGGGGCTGGATCTTTGTCCTATGGGGCGCGGCCTACTACCTCGCTCTTGCATTGACCGCAGCGACGCACAGCCCGCTAGCTTGGCCGGCAACCCTCATGTCGGCGCTCGCCGCGATGGCCGTCGTTATCTGGCGCAATCGTTCGCGTCAACCGGTAACAACCGTTGCACGCGCCCTGGGCGCCATCTGGTCGGCGATGGCCATCTCGCTATGTATCTTGCTGTTCGCGCTGATGGTAAGCCAGAGGCTGAATCACCAGATCTTTGTAGCTGTGCTCGGAGCCATGCTTGGGACGGCCAACGCGGCCTCCAGCATTCTTCTCCGCTGGAAGACGCAATTTGCGTGCGCGGCGGTCTGGTGGACAGTGGCGGCCACGGTCTGTTTGAGCTCCGTAGCCACAAGCCTGATGGTGCTTTTTGCTGCAATCTTCCTTTGCCAAATCGTCTTCGGCGCCTATGGAATGATCGCCGAAAATCGCGAGCGCGACCAGGGCGCAGCCCATGCCTGACTTGCCCGAGCTGAATCCCGTCCTCCATGGAAAACTTCGACTTGCCCTGGTTTCGCTGCTTTGCGGAGTGGAAGTGGCGGAGTTTACCTGGCTTCGTGCAAAGACCGGTTCCACCGATGGAAATCTTGGCGCGCAACTGCTGAAGCTGGAGGAAGCGGGCTATGTAGCGGTGGAGAAGAAGTTTGTCCACCGCAAACCGCAGACACTCTACCGCATGACGGAAGTTGGACGGCAAGCGCTTACCGAGTATGTGCAGGCATTGAAGCAGTTGCTCGGCGCGGCGATCGATGCGTGAGACGAAATTGTCATGACGTTGCAGCAAGAGAGGTGCGCACGCGGTTCATGATGCCCAGGTAGTAGGCCAGGTTGTGGATGGAGTTCAGAGTTCCTGAGAGCGCTTCGCCGGACTGCATCAGGTGGCGCAGGTAGGCGCGGGTGTAGCGGCGGCAGACCATGCAGTCACATGCAGGGTCGGGCGGGTTTTGATCTTCTGCGTAGCGCTTGCCTTTGATGTTGAGTCGGCCCTCGCTGGTGAATAGCAGGCCGTGGCGAGCGGCGCGGGTGGGCAACACGCAATCCATCATGTCCACGCCCAGGCGGGCGTATTGCTCGATTTCGTCGGGGTAGCCGACTCCCATGACGTAGCGGGGCTTGTCTTTGGGCAGCAGGGGCAGGACTTCGGAGATCATTTCGAGCGTCAGGTCGCGAGGCTCGCCTACGCTCAAGCCGCCGATGGCATAACCGTCGAAATCCATTTCGACCAGGCGCTCGGCGCTTTCACGGCGAAGGTCGCGATACATGCCACCCTGGACGATACCGAAGAGGCTTTGCGTGCGGCCGCCGAGCTGTTGATGCCATACAACTTCTTCGCGATGGGCGCGGAAATGGTCGAGGGAGCGGCGGGCCCAGGTCATGGTCAGGCGCAGACTTTCCTGGGCGCGGGTGCGGTCGGCGGGGTATTCGGTGCACTCGTCGAAGGCCATGGCGATATCGGCGCCAAGGGCGATCTGCACGTCCATGGAGTGCTCGGGCGTGAAGAAGTGGCTGCTGCCGTCGAGGTGGGAGCGGAAGCGGACGCCTTCGTCGGTCACCTTGCGCAACTGGCTCAGGCTGAAAACCTGAAAGCCGCCGGAATCGGTGAGCAGGGCGCGGGGCCAACTCATGAAGCGGTGCAGTCCGCCCATGCGGCGGACAGGCTCATGGCCGGGGCGGAGATACAGATGGTAGGTGTTGCCGAGAATAATCTGGGCGCCGAGGGCCTCGAGCACGTCCTGCGGGACAGCCTTTACGGTGCCAGCGGTGCCGACGGGCATGAAGACGGGGGTTTCGACGGTCTGGTGGGGAAGGACGAGTTGGGCGCGGCGTCCGCCGGACTCGGTTTGGTTGAGCAGGTTGAACTGGAGAGGCACTTGATGATTTTAGCGGGATGGGGTGCGATGTAGGTTCCCAAGCTTGCGACAGAAAGAGCTCTGAAGAATGCGCACCGGAGGCGCGTGGCGCGGAAGGAGAAGTGAAGGGCAACCGCAGGTCCTTCGACTCCGCTGAAGTACGCTTCGCTCAGGATGACAGCTCGTTATGTTATTGAAACAATGATAGATTTTGCGCTACTTGCCTTCTCCGCCGAGGCGAATTTGGAGGCCGGCGCGGGCTACAATCGGCATTCCCAGGGTGGTTGTAGGCGTTTTGCCCACTTCGATTTGGCGGTTGAGGAGATTCTCGCCGGCGGCGAAGACCTGAAATCGCTTGCCGAAGTCATGCGAGGCGTAGGCGTCAAGGCGGAAGAAGCCATGCAGCAGGTTGGCGTTGGCGTCGTCGTCGTACTGCCGGCCGCTCAGACGGCCCTGGAGATTCAGGTTTCCCAGCTTGGAGCGGAAGGCGCGGAGGTTGACGGAGGCCAGGTTGCGGGCTACCTCGGGAATCCAGTTGCCTACATCGCTCACGCCACGGGTGACGGTGGCGTGGGCGTACTGGTAGCCGCCGTCGACGGCCAGCCAGCGCAAGGGCGTGAGCTCAAAATCCAGAGACAGGCCCTTGCTCTCGATCTGGCCGAGGTTTTGGCGGGTGAGCAGGATGGGCGAGGAGGTGGGGTTGATGGTGACCGCGACAATGGGCCGGTTAACCTGGGTGAGGAAGTAGCTGGCGCGGACCGTGCCCCATTGCCGCTCGGTGGCGATGCCGGCTTCCCAGCCGGTGGCGCGCTCGCTGAGCAGGTTGCCGTTGGGCGTGGTGAGCTGGTTGCCAACTTGCGTGGTGCGATAGAGTTCGTTGGGCGAGGGGGCGCGGAACGCGCGGAACGCCGAGGCCGAGGCCGCCCAATGCTCGAACAGCCTGCGCGAAAGGCCGATGCGCGGATCGAATACGCGCTGGCCGAACTGCGGGGGCTGGCTGGCGGTGGGCGTCCAGGTTGAGCCGTTGAAAAGCAACTGCTGGCCGTCATAGTTCTGAAACCAGTCGAGGCGGCCGGAGGCGGTCGCGGTCCAGGCCTTGTGCACCCACATGGCTTCAGCGTAGCCGGCGGAGTCGCGCTGGTGGTCGCGGAGATTGGTGAGCGCAGCGGTTGCGCCGTAGGTCTGTTCAAGGTCCCAGATGCGGACATCGTGAGAATCTGCGCCTGCGACAATGACCATGCCGGTACCGACGGGCTGGGTCCAGTGGGCGACTGCACCAAGTTCGTTTTCCGGCGTGTGCGAGAAACGGGTAGGATTCTCGCCGCACCGGTAGGAGCAACCAGGATTTGCGGCGGTGGGCGTGTTGAGAATGCTGGAGAAGACCTGGCGGTAGTGCTCCGTTGATCCGTAGAAGCGTACACCGAGAACGCCTTCGTGTGGGCCCTGCCAGTCGCTTCCAATGGAGTAGCGCCAGACGCGAGTGGCGTTGGTTTGGTCGGGAGTTCCATTGTTGCGGGCGTCGTTGAAGGCGTTGGTGCGCACAAAGAGGCGCAGCGGGCCTTGATCGTGCTCGGCGAGTACCAGGCCATTCTGGCTGTGGACATCGCTGGGAAGATCGACCGGGCCACGCTGGTAGGGAGCTTCCTGGATGTAGCCGTCGGTGCCGAGAACGCCGCCGGCGGCGAGCAGGCCCCAGGGGCCGTGCTTGGTTTGGAGCAGCAGGCTGTCGTCGTAGGACTGTTCCGCGCCGTAACTGGAGCGCAATTCGGCCATTTTGGTGGTGGGGCGGATGGGGACGATGTTGACTACGCCACCGATGGCGCTGGATCCGTAGAGGTCGCTGGCGCCGCCGCGGACAAGCTCAATGCGGTCGATGGAAAGCTCAGGCTGCTCCTGCCAGTGAATCCATCCGGCGAAGGGGTCGTTGAGGGGGACATCGTCCTCGGTGATCAAGGTGCGGCTGGCCGCTGTGGAACCGAGAGCGCGAAGGCTGAGCCCCTGCGATGAGGGATTTGCTACCAGTGAGCTTGAGCGGCGGTAAAGCTCGACGCCGGGGAGTTGGCGCATTTTTCCGTCCAGGGTGATTGCTGCGGTTCTGTTGAGCGCGGTTTGGGAGAGTTCGCGAGTGCTGGCAGGGCTCTCCAGGGAGCCGAGCGGGGTGCGATAGGCGGTGACTGTGACTTGCTCAGTCTTGGCGGCGGGGTCCAGCCGGATGACCGCACCCTGCGTCATGCGGACGGTCTTCTCCGCAAATCCCGTGGCCGAAATGCGAAGCCGGCACGCATCCGTGCACTCGACGTTCATTTTGCCGGCGCTGTCGCTGCGGCCGCGCAGGTTGCCAGCGGAGTCCCTGGCCGTCGCGCCCGCCAGCGCGGAGCCTCGGCTATCCGTAACTGTGACGGCGACTGTGACGGCAACATTTTCAGCGGCCATAGAGGCAGATTGTGCGCTTATCCGCGCCGGGGCAAACCCCATCTCAAAAAGCGCCAGCGCGCCAACCATCGCTTTGGATTGGAACCACCGCATTCGTCTCGTTTCCGGAGTTCTTGTGGAGGTCGTCCAGCAATTGTGACATGGTCAATCCGCTTTCGGCATCCATAATCTGGGGAGAAATCTCAACCAGAGGGACGAGAACGAAGGTGCGCTTCGCCAGGCGCGGGTGGGGAATCTGGAGCGACGGCTCGCTGATCTTCAGGTCGCCGAAGAGCAGGATGTCAAGGTCCAGCGTGCGCGGGCCGTTGGCGAAGCCCGAAGCCCGGTCGCGGCCAAACTCCTGCTCGATGGCCAGCAGGGCGTCCAGCAGTTCGCGCGGCGCAAGCGCGGTTTCAAGCGCGACAACGGCGTTGACGAAGCGCGGTTGCGCGGCGAATCCGACGGGATCGGTGGAGTAAAGGGAGGATCGGTGCGTCACGCGGCCAAGCGATTCGAGTCGAGCGGCGGCGGCGGCTAAAGTTGCTTCCGGAGTTCCAGCCCAACTGGGCAGGTTAGCGCCCATGCCGATGTAGGCGGTGTGCATAAGTTACAGACTAACGCGGGGAGGATTGAACGCAATCAATCGTGATCCTGATAGGAACTCTCGCGGGTAAATGCCTCGTCGGGAAGCTGAGGAATCTTGTCAGAAAATGCGGACATTGCTTCGAGGAATTCGTCCATGCTCATCTTCGGCTCATGAGGCGGAAGCGGAACCGGAACCGGGAATGCGCCAATCGCCCTATTGATCAGGCTGCGGACGTAGATTTCTGGCGTCAGGCCGAGCGCTTGAGCCTGAATGGCAAACTCATCCGGGATCTCAATCGTGATCTGCATAAAGAAAGACTAGCAGGCGCGTAGCAAATTCACCATCGAGACGCGCGCTAATCCTCGCGCAGGGCCTGCATGGGCTCGATGGAGGCGGCCTTGCGGGCAGGAAGAACCGCGGCCGAAAGGCCGATCACGGCTAGCGCGAGTACCACGGCGGCGTAGGTGCTGAGGTCGAGTGGCTGCACCTGGTAGAGGAAGCTGGTGATCAGGCGGCCGGCGGCAAAGGCGAGGACCAGGCCAACGCCTAGCCCGGCGCCAATGAGCAGCGAGCCCTGGCGCAGGACCAGCCGCGCGACGCTCACCCTGGTTGCGCCCAGGGCCATGCGCACGCCGATTTCGCGTTTTCGGTAGCTCACCAGCTGGGAAAGAACGCCATACAAGCCGGCAAACACCATGGCCACGGCGAGGCCGGCGAATGAGCCAACCAGGTACAGGCCCAGGCGCTGGCTGAAGGTATTCTGGTCAACGGCCTCCTGCATGGTTTGAAAATTATCCAGCGAAAAACCGGGCGCGTACTGGTGGAAGACGGAACGCATCTCCACGGCGACGGGAATATTGCCGCGCGTCTTGACCACGAGGTTGACCACGGTTTTCAAGAGCGCCTGGTAAAAGAGAGACGTGGTGGGAATCTGCTGCTGCGGGATGAGGATGAGCGGCTGCGGAGCACTGCCGACGCTTTTATCGACCTGGTCACCAAGGACGCCGACGATGGTGTAGGGCTTGATCATGCCGGTGTCTTTACCGCCGAGATCGATCTGCTTTCCTAGCGGGTCGCCGCTGTGGAAATACTTCGTAGCAAGAGTTTCGTTGACCACGACGGCAAAGGGTGTGGACAATAGATCACTGTCGCTGAGCATGCGTCCGCGAACGATGGGAGTGCCCAGGGTGCGGGCGTAGTCTCCGCTGACGGCTGTAACGCGAGCATTCATGCGGTTATTCGGATCCTTGGCCTGGCCGACGATTTCAAAGCTGGAGTGCATATCGATGCCGGACAAGGGAGGCGAAGTAGCCAAGGCGGCGCTTTCCACTCCCGGAACTTGGCGGATGCGCTCGAGGACCGGCTCGTAGATCAACGCGGCCACTGAAATCGGGGCATTTCCGGTGTCTTCAGAGACGGCCATTTTGGAAAAGCCCGCGGCGTCGGCCGGCATGGCGGAAAACGTGGTGATGTGCGCCGTTTCAAAGCCAAGCTGCGACTGTTCGAGATTCCAAAGCGTGTGAAAGAGCAGCCCGGTGCCGACAAGCAGAAGCGTGGACAGAGCCACCTCGCCCGCCACCAGGCCGCCGCTGAGCTTTCCGCTCACGGAGCGCGAGCCGAGGCCGCGGGAAGCCGCCTGCAGCGCCGCCTGCGGGTTGACACGGGCGACCAGGAGCGCGGGCAACAGCGCCGAGAGCACTGTGGTGATCATGGCGATAGCCGCGAGAACCAGCACGATGGTCCAGTGAAGCGAAATCAGGTCGGCCCCTGGAACGGTATCGCTGGGCAGCTTGCGTATGCCCAGCATGGCCAGTTGCGCAAGGCCCACGCCGACGCCGCAGCCAAGCACGCTCAGCGCCAGACCCTCTGACAGCATCTGCCGGATGAGACGACCGCGGCTTGCACCGAGAGCCGAGCGCACCGCGAACTCCTGCTGGCGGCCCAGACAGCGGGCGATGAGCAGATTGGAAACGTTGGCGCAGGCGATCAAGAGCACCAGCGCAAGAGCGCCGAAGAGTCCAAAGAGCACTGGGCGGACGGGCCCGGTGAGTATTTCCTGATAGAGCCCGGAACTGAACGCGACGACGCTTTCGTCCCCGGTCCGCGGAATGTGCGCGGCGATTGCGTCCAGTTCGCGCTGTACCTGCGCGGGCGTCACGCGGGGACGAAGCTGGGCGACGATGTTGAAAAAGTCGTAACCGCGATCCTTGAGCATCTCTGGGGTGGGTTGCAATGGAAGCCAGACGCCATGGTTCAGATCCGGTCTCATTGTCTCAGGAAAGTGAAACGTGCTGGGCATGACGCCCACTACGGTGCGCTCCTGGCCGCCAAGTTTGACAACTTGTCCCACAATCCTGGGGTCACTGTGGAAGTTGTCGCGCCACAGGCTCTCAGAGAGCAGCACCACCTGCGGACCGCCGGCCTGGCCCTCCGCATCGGTGAATGTGCGGCCCAGCAGAGGCTGCACACCAAGCATGGAAAACAGATTTGTGGTCACATCGGGGGCGGCCACGCTGAGTGAGCCATCGGGGCGCTCGAGTACGCTGACATCTTCAGAGTAGCCCGCGGCATCCGCAAGCAGCTTCGACTGGGCATGGACGTCGCGATAATTCAGCCACGAGGTCGATTGAAAGGATGGCTTATCCGACTTGGGCCCGATGTAGAGCAAACGATCGGCGTTCGCGTAGGGCAGCGGGCGGAGCAGCACGCTCTCAATGACGGTGAAGATGGCGGTGTTGGCGCCGACGCCCAGCGCAAGGGTGAGAATGGCCAGCAGAGGCAGTCCGGGAGCCTTGCCCAGTTGGCGCATGGCATAGCGCAGGTCATGAAGCAAAGTCTGCATTGGAACCCTCCGGGCACACCCGTGTGAATGGAGAATAAAGCACTTGGACGGCCAAAACCAACTTTCGGTCAAGATCAATTCTCTCAACCAGATTCACGGGACTGAGGCAAGCGGGAATGGATTGCGCCTGTCCGGAACCACAAGCGGGTGTTCGCGAATGAACAGCCGTGGAGGGCTAAGGAGGTCGCAGCGCCCCTCCGGGGCGCAGAGCCGGCTTTCCGGGAGGTCGCTACTGGCCGCTTTCTGCTAGCATCCCTGTTGGAGACATTTCTGCATGGACGCTCTTAACAGTGCGGGCCTTGGCGCCCGCCGCAATGAAGATATCGCGCTCGATCTGCTCAAGTTTGTAGCCGGAACGGCCGGCGTGGGCCGCCCCGCTGTGGCATCCACGGGATTCAGCGGCGCCGCCGGGACCAAGCCGGAAGAGCACGTGACGCAGTTGCTCGAGCTCTATGGCCGCTGCCTGAAGGCTGTTGAAGGCAAGGGAGCAGCCCAATAGCAGGCGGCCCCATCTTGCGCGTCGCCGTTGCCGGAACCGGATCTTTTGGGCGCAACCACCTCCGCGTGTACCGTGAGCTGGAATCGGCCGACTTCGGCGTTTCGCTGGTCGCGGCCGTTGAGCCGGATGCGGGCCGCGCTGCCGGCACGGCGGCAAAATACGCGATTCCCGTGTTCTCTTCCGTGGACGATCTGCTGGCGGCCGATCTTGACCTTGACGCAGCAACGGTTGCCGTCCCCACGGTCCATCATCACGCTGTGGCGTCGCCGCTGCTGGAAGCTGGAATTGACGTGCTGGTCGAAAAGCCGCTGGCGGCAACGCTCGACGAGGCGGACGATCTGCTTCAGCGCGCGGCCAAGGGCGGACGGATTTTGCAGCCCGGACACCTGGAACGATTCAACCCCGCGGTGCTGGCCGTGGAGCCCAAACTGCGGCGGCCCATGTTTTTTGAGGCGCACCGGCTCTCGGTGTTCACGCCGCGCGCGCTGGATGTGGACGTGGTGCTGGACCTGATGATTCACGACCTGGACATTGTGCTGACGTTTGCGCGCTCGCCGGTGCGCGAGGTGCGGGCCGTGGGGCTGCCGATTCTTTCGCCCAAGGTGGACATTGCCAATGTGCGGGTGGAGTTCGAGTCGGGCTGTGTGGCCAACTTCACGGCCTCGCGCGTGTCCACCGAACGAGTCCGCAAGCTGCGATTCTTTGAGCCCCGGCAGTATGTTTCGATCGACTACGCCAGGCAGGATTTGCTGGTGATTCGCGTTGGGGCCAACGCTGGAAAGGCATCGCCCGTCGATTTGATCGCTTCGCTGCCGCCGCAGGTTGCCGCAATGCTGCCGCCGGGCATCGCCGAGGGAATCGCATCGGGAAAGACCGACCTGGCAAAGATCGATCCGGCGATGATTGCGCAGTTTGCTGCGATGGCCAAGATCGATCCAGCCGTGCTGGCGCAGTTCACCGGCTCGCCAGAGGCGAAGGCGGGCCTGAGTTTCTCCAAGCCGCCGGTGACGCCGGGCGAGCCGCTGCGGCTGGAGATCGAGTCATTCCTGGATGCGGTGCGGACACGCCGCGAACCGCGCGTGACGGCACGGCAGGGGCGCGACGCACTGGCGCTGGCACTTGAGATTCAGGCAGCGATGGCGGCGCACGCACACCGCGCCGGGCTGCAGGACTTCTTCGAAGCCGGCGTTTAGGCTAGACAGCCTTCAATAGTTGCCACTACAACCCTGACAAAAAGCGATCGAGACTCCGACCGAAATGCGATTGTCGCCACCGAGCGGGGAGTTGAAGGGAAATCGTCGCTCAAACTCGATATACGGCATCGGCATTGCCACCTTCCCCTCGGGCAAAAACAGCGCAAGCAAACCGGCGCTCGTGTAAAACCCGAAGGGGCCGCCGCCGGCGCGATAGCCGACGCCCGGTTCGGCGTAGAGCTTGACGAATTTCTTGTTCTGATCCTCACGCGGACCAGGAAAGCGGAATAGTGACAGTACCCCAGTGCCTTGCGTTGAGAAGCCGCTCTTGCCCTGAATAGCGTCGTACTTCAAATCCAGGGTAATCGCGCCGCCAAGCCTGGTCCCGGCGAAGCCGGAGGGTTGGTACGCGGAGTTAAGGTCCGCGCCGCCTCCCGCCATGAAGAGCAAGTCAAGGAACCCCGACCATTGATCGACAGGCACCATGCGCACTTCGACAATGTCCTCGCGGTTGAACAGCAGATCGGAGTCGCTGCCCGGTGAGGATGATGCACGTAGACGGCGTTGGCAGAAAAGATTGTCGCTGGTGGCCTTGAGAAAGTAGCATCGGGTGCGGTGCTGGGTTGATACATCGATTTGCGTGAGCGGCTTGAGATTCTGAACGCTCTCCCAATCCAGGGCGTGTGCCGCTGAAATTGACGCGGACCCTAGCGACAAGAACAGAAGGACAACGATTTGCACGAGTTTCATGAAGGCAGGTTAGGGGCCGCATTCTCCGAATTGCGCGCGGCTGTGGCACTTTCGCAAGCGTCACAGTCGGGAAGGTCGCTCTATACGCATTTACGAAATCGATGATGCACGCGGCCACCAGCGCCTCACGCGATGGCAATACGCTTTATAGTCTGGTCCAAAGGTTCGCCGCAGGGTTGGCTCTTCGTAGCCGATCACGAAGAGATGAGTGACGAGCAGGAAGATGCAACCGTAGATCAGAAGCGGCACTGACTTGTAGAAGCATGCAGCCCCGGTAAGCGCCAGCGCCGCGCCCAGGTACATCGGATTCCGGACGAACCGGTAAGGCCCCTGGATCACCAGGCGGCGCGGCGGATCGAAGGGCGCGGGAGTGCCTTCTCCCTTGAGCACGAAAGTGAATACGCACCACAGGGCGACCAGCGATCCCACAATCCCGATCGTGATACCGGCGAGTTGTGGCCATGCCATCGCCGCGGGACGGACAATGCCTGCCCAGGACAAGATGCGCGCCGGCAGATAGATGAGTAGAAACCCGATGAAGCAGGTGGCATACATAACAGCTCGAAATGCAATGAACATATTTGCCTCCTTAGATTGAATCGAGGACGGGTTGAATCGAGGACGCAGTCGAAGTGAGCGCTGGTTTCATTGGTCATTCGCAGCGAACGCAAGAATGTTTTACGCAATGCCCAGCACATGGTTCAGGCTCCCCACAATGTACTTCCACACCAGGTAATAGGCGGCCATGGCGAAGAGGAATCCGGGAACGACCAACGCATAGGGAACGGTGAGGGCCTGGAACCAGACGAGGCCATGAGAGCCGATTTCAAGGACGTTGAGGTGGGTAGCTACCAGCGCGCCGATGGGCGCCATGAGCAGCGGCAACACGGCGCCATGCAGTCCGATGGGATGATGCACGCTTGTGTGCGAAACCAGGTAGAGCATATTCCACAGGCCGAAGAGCGAGGGCACAATGGCCATGGGAAAGATCAACACCTGCTCGATGGGCGTGGGCACCTGAATGACGATGCGCGCCACGACGAAGACAGTGAGAAGAATTGGCAGAACCAGCGTGGGCAAGAAGATTCCGGCCAGATAGGCGCGAAGATAGGGATGAGTGTTCATGACGTTCTCCTGAGAGCGAATTGGTTGGTGCGGCCAACGCGGTCACACGGGTTCAGAGGTAATAAAGAAGCACCGGGATGGCGGTGGGAAAGAGGGCCGCAATACCGACCAATCCGGCGAGGAGCGCCCAGTCGAACCAGGGCGTGGCCGCGGGTTTTCGATCGAGGCGGTGCAGCATCGTGGGCCACAGGTCTCGCGCCGGCTCATGTTCGCCCAGCGGTGGCACGGACTGCTGCAACAACTCCTTCATGCGGTCTTCTTCCTGGTCGTGTGCATTCATGGTCTGATTCCCTGTTGTTCCAGGTCCTTTCTCAGCAATCGAAGGGCGCGAAATACGCGCAGTTTCACGGCAGCAACCGAGATACCGAGTGCTTCGGCTACATCCTTTTGCGGCTGCTCTTCCACCACCGCGAGCACCGCGGCGATGCGCAGCTTGGGCGGAAGACGCTCAAAGGCTGCAGCGGTCTTCTGCCGAATCTCCGCGGATACTGCGGGATCGGCGAAGCCCTTGGCGGCAGAATCCTCTGGGAGTTCGGTCGTGAGTTCTCTTTCTGCTCTCCGGGTGCGCATCCAATCTAGCGCGGCGTGGGTGGCGATGCGGCGTGCCCAACCCTCAAAGCCGCGCGAGGGGTCAAAGCGGGCATGGGCGCGGGAAATGCGCCAGAAGGTCTCGACCGTGAGCTCCTCGGCAGTCCCGGCATCGCGCACGATGCGCAGAATCCAGCCATATACAGCGCGCTGGTGGCGGCGGAACAGCGCCTCGAACCCATCCATGTCGCCGCGATGGAAGGCGAACAGATGCCGGCGAAGTTCCTGTTCGTCCCAGTCGGCCTTTACGCCTGTCGCCATCGTCCGCCTCTACTTTGCCTTACGCGGGAACTTGCGAGAAGGTTACATCGTATAGAAGGATGAAAAGTGGAGCGCCGCTCGCCGGGGCCCGTTTCAATGGCGAACCAGGCCGCTTTCCTGGGAGGCATCGGTCCATGATCCACCTCTTGATCTTTCTCGGCCTTTATTTTTTGCCTGCCATTATCGCCGGCCAACGGCGCCTGTACGATCGCACCGCCATCGCCCTGCTCAATCTGTTTCTGGGCTGGACCTTCATTGGCTGGGTCGCCGCGCTGATATGGGCCATCACCGCCCCCGCGCCCTACTTTTTCTATCCTCGTCCGCCCTACCCGCCGCAATACCGATAAACGCAGTTGAAGCGATTTACTTGGGCAGAATTTGCCCGCTTCGCGCTTGACATCCGCTTCCAGGGGCTTTAACTTTGCCTTCCGGAGAACGAGCACGGCAGCGCCTGTCGCCAAGTGGGTGAATTGGTGTTCCGCGCATTCGTTTTTGGGGGCGCAATGAAGAAGCTTGTGAGTCGTCTGGCCGCGTTAGCAATTGTATCCACCGTTTGCATTCCCATCGCCGTATCTCAGGAGGCGGCCAAACCCGCGTACCTGGATACGAGTTTGTCCCCCGAGCAGCGCGCTGCCGACCTGGTGGGCCGCATGACGCTTGAGGAGAAGGCCACGCAGCTTGTCAATCAGGCGCGCGCCATTCCTCGCCTCAATGTGCCTGCCTACGACTGGTGGAGCGAGTCACTGCATGGCGTGGCCGTGAACGGAACCACGGAGTTTCCTGAGCCGATCGGCCTGGGGGCCACATTCGACGCGCCTGCCATTCACCAAATGGCGATCGTCATAGGAACCGAAGGCCGCATCAAGCATGTGCAAGATGTTCGCGCGGGGCACAGCAACATCTTTGAGGGGCTGGACTTCTGGGCGCCCAACATCAATATCTTTCGCGACCCGCGCTGGGGACGCGGCCAGGAGACTTACGGCGAAGACCCGTTCCTGACGGCGCGCATGGGCGTGGCGTTCGTAACCGGCATGCAGGGCGACGATCCGCGGTACTACCGCGTGATTTCAACGCCCAAGCATTTCGCCGTGCACAGCGGGCCCGAGCCAACGCGCCACAATGCCGACGTGACTGTCAGCAAGCACGATGAGCTGGATACGTATCTGCCTGCGTTTCGGGCCACGGTCACCGAGGCCAAGGCCGGCTCAGTGATGTGCGCCTACAACAGCATCAATGGACAACCTGCCTGCGCCAACGAGTTTCTGCTTCAGGACGAATTGCGCGGCTGGTGGAACTTCCAGGGCTACGTCGTCTCCGACTGCGGCGCGGTGATCGACATTCATAACGGCCACAAATTCAATACCACACAAGCCGAGTCCTCGGCCGTAAGCCTGCGCCGCGGCATGGACAACGAGTGCGTCGACTTCACAATGAAAGTGAAAGACGACCACGACTACAAGCCCTATCTCGACGCGGTGAAGCAACGCTACCTGAAAGAGAGCGAGATCGACACGGCGGTTACGCGGCTGTTTACGGCCCGCATGAAGCTGGGAATGTTCGATCCGCCGGAGATGGTGCCCTACTCGAAGATCGACGAGAAGCTGTTGGACAGCGCGGAGCATCGCGCGCTGGCGCGCAAAATCGCGAATGAGTCGATGGTGCTGCTGAAGAACGACGGCGTGCTTCCGCTGAAGACTTCGGGGATCAAGATTGCGGTTGTGGGCCCGCTGGCCGATCAGACCAAGGTGCTGCTGGGCAATTACAACGGCATTCCATCGCACACGGTTTCAATTCTTGAGGGCATTCGCAAGGAGTTTGGCAACGCAAGCATCAAGTACGTCGCGGGCACGCAGTTTCTGGGGCACGACGCCGAGCCGGTACCCGCGTCGGCGCTTTCGGTTGACGGCAAGCCGGGCATCAAAGCCAGTTATTCCAAGCTCGACATGTCGAATCTGAACAATCCCTCAACCGGTAAACCGGTTGCCGAGCGAGTTGAAGCCACCATCGATGTTTCCGCGGCCAGCCTTCCGGCGGAGGCGGCGACAGTGAAGCCACTGGCCATTCACTGGGAGGGAATGCTGACAGCCCCGGAGACTGGCGACTACAACCTCGGCATGGCGGCTGCGGGCTTTTTCCGCATGAGCCTCGACGGCAAGAGCGTGACTTCGTCCTACGGCGGAAACGGTGAGCAAGCCAAGCTGGGCCGCGTTCACCTGGAAGCCGGCAAACCGGCAAAGCTGAAAGTGGACTGCGCGTTTGGATTCGGGAACGATGAGATAGCAGCGAAGTTGATGTGGTCGAAGGTCGATTTGCAACCGCAGCCCGCTGCTATCGAGGCGGCGAAGGCTGCGGACGTAATTGTTGCGGTGGTCGGCATCACCTCCGAATTGGAGGGCGAGGAGATGCAGGTGGATGAACCGGGCTTCAAGGGCGGCGACCGCACCAGCATCGATCTGCCCAAGCCGGAGGAGGAATTGCTTGAGGCCGTCGCCGCCACCGGCAAGCCGCTGATTGTGGTGCTGACCAACGGCAGCGCGCTGGGAGTGAACTGGGCCAAGGAGCACGCGAATGCAATTCTCGATGCGTGGTATCCAGGAGAAGAGGGCGGCGCGGCCGTGGCGGAGACGCTCAGTGGTAAAAATAACCCCGCCGGCAGATTACCAGTGACTTTCTATACGGATGTGAGCCAGTTGCCGCCCTTCGAGAGTTATGCGATGAAGGGCCGGACTTACAGGTATTTTGAAGGAACTCCGATTTATCCGTTCGGTTATGGATTGAGTTATACCTCATTTTCGTACAGCGGACTTACCGGGCCTGCTGAAGCCATCCAGGCGGGCAGTCCGGCGGCCTTCGATGTTACGGTGACTAATACCGGCGGCAGGGCGGGAGATGAAGTGGCTGAGCTTTATCTTGAGTTCCCCAAAGTTCCCGGCGCACCGTTGCGCGCTCTGCGTGGATTTCAGCGGGTGCATCTTGAAGCGGGCGGCTCGCAGAAAGTGCATTTTGAACTGCGGCCGCGCGATTTGAGCATGGTTACCGAAGATGGAGAGCCGATCGTGGCGGAGGGGTCCTATGCGGTCTCGGTGGGCGGAGGGCAGCCGCGTTCCGGCGCGCAGGTGGTGAACACGACTTTCAGCGTCAAGGGCCAATTGGTTTTGCCGGAATGATTGCTTAATTTCAAAATGAATGCGGCAAGTTAGCTTCCGCTGCGCGGGTAAGCAAGTTAGCGAGTTAGCTTCCGCAGCACCAGTCAGCGGCGGGCATGGAGCGAAGTGCGATCCATGACTCTCCAGTATCCGCAATGTTAGTTGGCTGGAGTTGTGGACGAGGCACCTATCACTTGCTTCATCTTCAGGTATACGGCGTTGCTCCAGCCGAAGCCGATCTGGTTGGCCTTGTATCCGGTGCTTACATGGACATCGGAGTTACCGGCAACGACGTTATATTTCTCGACGATGGTCCCATCCCGCGCATAGCCTGCGTCGATGGTGGCGTCGAAGTGGCTGGCCACGCGGCGGGCGTCGTCGCGGAAACCCATGGCTTCAAGTCCTGCGACTGCAACCCAATTGGTGGGCGCCCATCCGAAGGGCTCGTCCCATTGCATTCCGGAGTCGAAGTTGCTCATGGAAAGGCCGCCGGGGCGCTCGAACAGATTCAGTTTGTCCACGATCTGTTTTGCTTCTTCGCGCGTAGCGACGCCGGCCCACAAGGGATAAAGCGACGAGATATACACATAACTCGACGGCCGGGCGTGAGTAAAGTCGTAGTCCGCAAACACAGCTTCTTTTTGCCGCCATAGAAAGCGATGGATGGCGGCGTTGCGAGCCTTGGCGCTACGCTCCCAGCGCAAAGCGTCCTGGGGCTTGGCAAGCAGATGCGCGAAGTGGGCCAGGTCCTGCTCGTAGCGGTAGAGCAAGCTGTTGAGACACACCGGAGCGTAGTGATGCGTGGCGCCATCGAAGGGACCGAAGCGGAAGCTGGGATCGAAGCCGGACTCGCGCATGGCGCGGTCACCTTCATAGAAGTCCTGGCTGAGCCGGTAGCCCGAGGCCCATGCGCGCTCGCAGACTTTGCTCGTCTCGACGCTGCAACTGGTCGTTTTGAGCCGCGCCGCCTCCGCTGCATCGGGGTGTTCGGAGCCTTTGACAAGATAGCCCGCATCGTCCGCGCCAGGATGCGCGAGCAGCCAGCGAATTACGTCAGGATAATACGTGCTGTCGTCGGCCATCTCCGGTACCGGGCCAAGGGCAAAGTCGAAGTAGCGCGTGAGGCCGGTGGTCCCAGCCTTATGCTCGGGGCGAATCCAGGTGGAGTAGTCCTTCTCCGCGAGCGTGTAGGCACGCTCAAGCCAGGCGCGCGCTTCGGCGCGTCCAGCAGGAGTGGCGGGAAAGCTGATTGGATTCTCATACACGGCGCGGATCATCGAGGTAAGAAACGGCGGTTGCGAGCGGGTGAGGTAGTAGGTGCGGTTGGCGTTGAGCACCGCGCCGTAGTGATCGATTTCAAAGAGGAAGTTATCCACCATGCCCTTGGCAAGGACTTCGCGGTGGTCTGCTTCGAGGCCAAGCACAATGAAGTAGCTGTCCCATCCGTACATCTCGTTGAAGCGTCCGCCCGGCACTACGTACGGATTGGGCAGATAGAGAAGGCCGGCGGCGTGAAGCTCTTCAGGGCGCACGTCGGCAAGTTTCTCAATGCGCCGGGGCAGCGCGACGATCTGCACGTGGCACTTTTCCTTGAGGGCCGTGACCTCCGGCGGCGCCGGAGTTTCGGCTGGCATGTAGAGCACGGGGTTAGCCGTGACTTTGATGTCGACCAGCGAGTGGCAGTCAGTCATGGAACGCGTGAGCGTGTCCCACGCGGAGTGGATGTAGCTTAGCGTTGCATCCGGATTGGGCGCAGTGTTAGGTCCGGCGCCTGCATCTTGCGCCTGGAGATTTGAATTCCCGATTGCGGCTGCTGCAAGGAAAAGCAAGTGAAACAACTTCATAGCAACTCCGACGTCTAGGCGTTCTGGAATCCATTGGAGTGTAACGCATGGGGCACAGAATTTGCTCCATCCATTTTTGCAAGCCGGGAACAGTTCCTTTGCATGCGGTGTCTACACAACCACAGTGGTTCCGAATGGGATGAACGGCGGACCTTGAGCCCCGCTCCCGGCGCACGAACTAGCGCCAGGCGGACGAGCCGGCTTGCGCGCTGGCGAGGTTCAATTTCTTCCCGGCGGCGCGGCTGATTCGGTTCCGCATCTCAAGGGAGGCAGGCCATGTTTGAAGACTCGACCTTCGAATCCACGGGCAGAATCCGCACCCGCAGCCGCGGGTGGATGATCGCGGCTCTGGCCCTCAACAGCTCTATTCTGCTGGCGTTGATCCTGATACCGCTGATCTATCCGGAGGCGTTGCCGCGGCAGGCGTATGCGTTTCTGATGGCGATTCCGCCGCCACCATCGGCTCCGCCGGTTGCGACGCATCCGATTGAGAGAGCTTCGTCAGGACCTTCTGCGGCTCTCGAAGACCCGTATGCCGCTCCTCCCAGGATTCCAACTGGCATTGCCATGATCCGGGACTCCGGACCGCCGCCCACAGGCCCTATCGGCAACATCGACAATGACAGCGGCATTCCAGGCGGCATTCGCGATACGTTTGGACATGAACCTCCGCCCAGGGTTGTTCGCGCTGCGCCTGCCGGCCCGGTGCGCATCTCGTCGGGTGTCGCGGCATCCACCGTGATTTACAAAGTGGTTCCGGTTTACCCGGTCATCGCGAAAGCGGCCGGAGTCCAGGGGACGGTTGTGCTGGCAGCCACTATCTCCAAAGTCGGCACAATCGAGAATCTGCGCGTTGTCAGCGGGCCGCCGATGCTGCAACAGGCTGCGCTCGATGCGGTGGAGAGATGGCGCTACCGTCCGTATCTGCTGAATGACGAACCAGTGGCCGTAGAGACGACAGTAAACGTAGTTTTCAATCTGCAGCGTTGAGGTCTTCTAGAGCTACACGCCGGCCAGCTTTTCCCTGGTCAGTTCGTTCCATGTAGCGATTGATTCCGGCATGGGCGGGCTGGCCACGCCCGGTTCGACGCGGTCAATCACGTTTTGCGGCTCGACGTTGCCGCGCGCGTCGCGAAGAATGCCCTTGACCCAGCCGACCGCGGCAAGCCCCTCACGTGCGGTGAAGGTTTGCTCCATGTAGAACCAGCGCTCGTCCCAGCAGACGAGGCGCGAACTGAGCATGAAGGCGGAAAACAGTGGCAGCGAGCGGCGATAGGTCATCCACACGGCGCCTACCAGCGGCGTCCAGCGGGACCGGAGAATGTGGTCGAGGAGGCGCGTGCGGGCCAGCAGATGCATTCGGCCGTAGTCCATGATGTTCAGGTAGCGGGCGTTGTTGAGATGCAGGTTCAGGTCGATGTCGTTGGGCCAGACGCGCATGCGAAGCAGGTCTTCGTCGAGAACGCCGAGCGGCGCGAGGGGCCACAGATGCTGACGAATAGCCAGCGCCGGAATGCGGACAAAGCTGATGATGTGCGACAAGCCGGGACACCCCTGGGCGAATGCGCTCGTTGGAACAAGTGTAGAGGGGACGGCGGGGGAGGGGCTGTGATTGCCGATCCTTCTGGAATGGCAGCGTGCCGTGGGATGGATTTGATCCGGACCTCGTCAGGAGCCGAGAAGGATCAGAGACAACCGCAGGTTCTTCGACTCCGCCGAAGAACGCTTCGCTCAGGAGGACAGAGTTGTGGGGTGAAAAGGTCGCTTGGCTGGCGCATTGGTTGGTTCATCGGCGACAATCTCTGATGTCATGGGAAAACTGACTCGCCGCGACTTTCTGATTTCTTCTTCCGCCGCCACACTTGCCGCTACTGCTTCCCACTCACTTGCCGCAACCCCTGTCGAGCGGGTCTTCGTCGGTTCGGGAACGGCGGACGGAATCCTGGCCTATGACTGGAACTCGGTTACCGGCGAACTGAATTCGGCGGGCGTAGCAGCAAAGATCTCCACGGTGGATTGGATCACCTTCTCACCCGGCCGGGAGTTTCTATACGCTGCCGCCGAAGTGGACGCCTTCAATGGCAAGCCTACAGGAGAGGTAGCAAGCTTCGGCGTCGGCGGCGGTGAAATCCATCCGCTTTCCGCACAGAACTCGGCCAGCCCAGGCACCTGCCATGTGGCCCTGGATCATACCGGGCGGGTACTGCTCTCCGCGGATTACGGAGGCGGCAGCGCGGCAAGCTTTCTGGTCACGAATGGCAAGCTGAGCCCGATGGTGTGGTCGGAACATTACACGGCGCATGGTCCGAATGCCGATCGCCAGAAGAGCGCCCATGCGCACTTCGCGTCGTTCTCGCCGGACAATCGCTTTGCCTATATCAACGACCTGGGCGGCGACATGGTTCACATCTACAGGTTGAATGCGTCGACAGCCATGCTTACGCCTGCGGGCGCGTACCATGCGCGGCCTGGCGCGGGGTGCCGCACGCTGCATTTCCACCCAAACGGACACACGGCCTATTGCTTGAATGAGCTGAATTCGACGGTTGACGTGCTGCAGTGGAGCGAGACAGATGGGAACCTGACCTTTGTGTCGCGTGTCGAGTTGCTCCCCGAGGGCTATCACGGGCCTACGCGCGGATGCGATACGGTGATCTCAAAAGACGGAAAATTTGTGTACGTCGCCAATCGCGACAACGATTTTCTATATACCTTCAGCGCAGACGCGAAGACGGGAGCGTTGACGTCTGTCGGGCGCTCCAACTGCGGGGGAAAGATACCGCGCAACTTTGTGCTCGATCCCACGGAAAGATGGATGCTTGTGGCCAACCAGGATTCAAACCTGATCAGTGTGTTTGCGCGGAATCCGGAGACGGGAGTGCTGGCGAATGCGGGCAAGAGCTTCCCGGCGGCGGCGCCGATGTGCATTCTGTTTGTGTAACCGCTCCTCCCGGTCGTTGGCCGAGGTTTCCCAACTGGTATAAGCGGACAACTGATAGTGGCAATCGATCAGGGAAGAAGCCGCTATGCGCTCATGAGGGCGGGGCTCGAAAGTGCACTGACCGACAGCGTTGACTCCTCGGTCTGCTCGGCCGGAGTTCTTTGCATCGGCACGTGGGCCAGCTCCCAGGCGGATCGGTCCTTGAGCAGGCGAGAAACCAGCGCGGTGTGCATGGCGTGGCCGGCGCGCTCGGCGACGACGTGCCCTTCAATGCGACGGCCGGCCAGCGCCAGGTCGCCAATCAGATCGAGTACCTTGTGGCGGACATACTCATCGTGAAAGCGGAGCGGGCCGTTCTCCGGGCCGTGTGCTCCAAGGATGATAGCGTTGCGGGCGTTTGCGCCGCGAATCAGGCCCATATCGCGCAAGCGGCGCTCATCCGCCTTGTACCCGAAGGTGCGCGCGGCGGCGATGAACTCGCCGTAGGTCTCAGCCGCCAGGTCGATGCTGGCTTTCTGCCTGCCGATGGGGGCCGGGAAATCGATGGTGTATTGGATGCTGTATCCGGAGCCGGGATAGACGCCGATGAACTTATTGCCTTCGCGGACTTCGACGGGGCGCAGAACGCGAATGGTCTCGCGACGGCGCCGCTGGGTGCGGATGCCCACATTCCTGAAAGCCTGTACGTAAGGCAATGCGCTGCCGTCCAGGATGGGTAGCTCAAGGTTGTCGAGCTCGACGATCACATTGTCCACGCCCATGCCCACGAGAGCCGAAAGCAGGTGCTCGGTGGTCGAGATCAGGACACCTTGGCGCATCAGGCTGGTAGCGTAGCTCACCTTGGCCACGTTGCGGCCGTTGGCGGGAATCTCGAAGTTGTCGAGATCGGTTCGGCGGAAGACGATGCCCGATCCGGCTGCCGCAGGCAGCAGACGCATGGCGACCGGAGCACCGGAATGAAGCCCGATCCCCTCAAACTCGATGGGTACAGCAATCGTCTGTTCCAGGTGAGCCGGACCTGCCAATCAACACTCCAAATGCGTCAAATTAAGCGCACTGAACAGATTAGACGCGAACTCCAGTCTCCGATGTGTGGCATTTTTGCCACACTCTGCTCTTCCAGGATCACCCTGCGCACCAGGGATGGGAGACGGACGGCGGCCGTTTCAAACTCCTGCAGATGGTCTAAACATCGTAGAATCAAACAATCGTGGGGAATATGTTCTTTGAATCAGCCCGGAAAGGCTCATTGAATGCCCAGCTCTGAGTCTCCCATTGCAATACGCGCACTGCTGGCAGGGGCGCGGCGCAAACAGGCGAGCTGGCTCGATCTGCTCCGCCGGCTGGTTCTGGCTGAGTCGCCGTCCGACAATAAGGCTGCCGTTGACGCTTGCGTACAGCTGGCCGCGGCACACGCCAAGGCATTGGGAGGGCGGGTGAAGCTGCATAGCCAGCGGGCTTTCGGGGACGTGCTTGAGGTGCAGTTCGGGCCGCGTGCCAGAAAGACGGATGCCGCCAAGCCGATTCTCCTGCTCGGGCATCTGGATACCGTTTGGCCGCTGGGCACGCTGAAGCAAATGCCTTTTCGCGTGGCGGAGGAGAGGGTTTGGGGTCCAGGCACGCTGGACATGAAGGCGGGCGTGGCCATGGGCTTCACGGCGATTGAAATGGTTCTGGAAGTTGGCCTGCTGAATCGGGAACTGGTGCTGCTGCTGAACAGCGACGAGGAAGTGGGCAGTCCCGTTTCGCGGCCCATCACGGAGCGGCTGGCTGCCGAATGCAGCGCTGTGTATGTGCTGGAGCCGGCCCAGGGCCTAGCCTACAAGACGGCGCGCAAGGGCACGGGGAACTGGCGCATCGAGGTGCAGGGCGTGGCTGCGCATGCGGGGGTGGACTTCGAAAAAGGGGCAAGCGCGATTCGCGAACTGGCGCGGATGGTGGAGAAGGTGAGCGGCTGGACGGACCTCAAGCGCGGACTTACAGTGG
This sequence comes from Occallatibacter sp., assembly GCA_050013495.1. Lineage (GTDB taxonomy): Bacteria > Acidobacteriota > Terriglobia > Terriglobales > Acidobacteriaceae > Telmatobacter. The sequence continues at coordinate 26,535 of JBEKFD010000028.1, forward strand.
GCGTGGGGCTGATAGGGGGCGGGTCGAGGACGAATGTGATTCCCGCCGAGGCATGGGCGGAGGTGGATGTTCGCATTGCGCGCAAGGCGGATGGGGCGCGGATGGAGCGGAAATTTGCGGCTCTCAAGCCATCCGACAAACGATGCGCGCTGACTGTTACTGGAGGCATCAATCGGCCGCCGATGGAACGGACGCGGGGAACCGTCAGGCTTTACCGCGAGGCCAGGGCGCTGGCAGCGGAACTGGGATTTGAGCTGGATGAGGCTTCGACCGGCGGTGCGTCGGACGGGAATTTTACTGCGGCGCTGGGAATTCCGACCCTCGACGGCATGGGTGCGGTTGGGGAAGGGGCGCATGCTCGGTACGAGTCGGTGGTGCTGGAACATATGGCGTCCCGTACGGCGTTGCTCGCCGGAATCCTGGCCGGCAAGTGATTCCCGTGGGAACCAGGGCGGCGCTTCCGCTAATATGAGGCATCCGATGGAGGCGCAGATGGGGCACCGATTGCAATGGATGGGTTTCGCTCTTGGATTGTTGCTTGCAACTGCCGGCAACGGAAGAGTTGCGCCCGCGGAACAAGCTGCGGGGATCGATGTGATCTGTGCTTACGCCGGCACCTGGAATATCGAGATCGACCACTTCGACACCGCAAACAGCAAGGCGAGCCATGAGAAGACACTGCTGCGAAACGATTGCTGGAAAAGCGGCGGATACTTTGCATGCAACCAGTATGTGAACGGCGAATCGAAAGTGCTGATTGTGTTCACGTACAACGCAAAGGACAACGTCTATACCAGTTACCAGATCCCGCCTGACGGCAGCGCCGCCGGCTCCGGAACGCTGCTGATCGATGGCAACACCTGGACGTTTCCCTGGCAGTCGAAAGACGGAGACAAGACCACTTACTTCAGGGTCGTGAATGTGTTCACTGCTCCCGACCGCATTGAGTTCAGGCAGGAATTCTCAACAGACCAGGCTCACTGGACCCTGATGGCCAAGGGGCTGGAAAAGAAGGCGGCGGGCGGCAGATAACGCAATCTAGGGGTGCTTCAGGTAGTTTTGCAAAAAGAAGTAGCCTGCGGTCATAAAGCCAATGACGGCGACCGACCAGCGCATGGCGCGTTGATTGACTTTGCGGCTGTAGTGCGCGCCCAGGTAGCCTCCCAGCGCGGCCAGGAAGGCCATGATGAGGCAAAAGCGCCATTGAACCCGGCCGGCCAGGATGAAACTGATCGACGGTATTCCGATGGAGACAGCCGCAGTTAACACTTTGAGAGCATTCATTTCGTGAATGTCGTGCACGCCGCAAATGCCCAGGAGAGCCATGACCAGAAAGCCTCCGCCGGCGCCGAAATATCCTACGTAGACGCTGACCACGACCATGCCGATGAGCAGGGCCGTATTGTAGCGGCGACCGCCGGAGAGCGAGGCCAGCCAGCGCCCGAGAGGAAAACTGAGGACGAACATGACTGCCGCGAAGAGCAGCAGCCAGGGGAGCATCTCGCGGAATCGGGTGTTGCCGGTGTGCAGCAGCAGGAAGCCGCCCAGCCAGCCGCCGAAACCCGAGGCCAGGCCCAGAGGCAGAAGCTCCCAGCGGTAGGCGCGCAGTTGCTTGCGGAAGGCCACCAGCGAGGTCAACTGGCCGGGCCAAAGAGCTACTGTATTGGTGGCCTGTGCGGAGACCGCTCCGATGCCCGCTGCGGTGGTGCTGGCCAGCAGAGCGGGGAGCGATAGAAACGAGCCTCCGCCGGCAATGGTGTTGAGCACGCCGGCGAAAAACGAGGCCACGGGGAGCCAGCAGACTCTCAGGAGATGAAGGATGAGGGGCGCCATAGGCCAGTGTAAGCGACTGTCCGTAAAGATTAATAAGGATTGGCTTTGATCGCGACGGCTGACGGAGGCTTGCCCGCATCGTGTGGATGCGTTTCGCCGGAAGTGGCGCGCCTGATACACTCCGGTCAAGAACCTATGGAGCGTCAAACCGCAATGAAGCAAACTGTTTTAGCCCTGATTGTGGCGGCGAGTGCGGCTGCCTCGCTCGCTCAGACTACGCCCGCTCAAACCCCGCTCAAACCCGCTGCCCCGGCTGCCACCGCGCACCATGCGGCCGCCGCTTCGTCTGCCGTCAAACTTCCGCCGGGAGTGCCTCTTGCGAGAGGGATTGTCAAAACGGCGTTTACGCTGCGCTACGAGGACATCAAGATTGGCACGGGCGCCGATGCTGAACCCAACAAGATGTACAAGGTGTTTTACACCGGCTATCTCGGCAGCAACGGACGTCCAGACGACGGGCACAAGTTCGACTCTTCCGCGGATCACCCCGGACCGCCGATCAGAGACAAAGACGGCAAGCCGGTAATGGGCGATGACGGCAAGCCCAAGCTGGGCGACCCTATGCCGATGTCGTTTCCCCAAGGCATGGGCCGGCTGATTCCCGGCTTCGACCAGGGCTTTTACGGCATGAAGATCGGCGGCAAGCGGCGCATTTTCATTCCCTGGCAGTTGGCGTATGGCGCGAAAGGCCGGCCGGGTCCTGACCCTGAGCATCCCGGGATTCCGCCCAAGGCCGACCTGATTTTCGATGTGGAACTGGTGGATGTGGTGGATTTGCCCACGCCGCCGGCTCGCCCCGGCATGGGCCAGATGCCCGGCGGACGTCCGATGCCGGGGATGAACCCGAATAACAGGCCCGGCATGCCGCCCACGCCGGGCAAACCGGTAACTGTGCCGCCACCGGCGACTCCGGGAGCTGCTCCCGCAACGCCGGGAACGGCTCCGGCAACCGCACCCGCGACGCCGGGGACTGCTCCGGCGACTCCAGGGAATGCCCCCGCTCCGACCACCCCGCCGACTGCGGTCCCGGCGCCCGCAACGCCCCCGGCATCTACTACGCCGACACCTTCGACGCCGCAAACGCAGGCACCGCCGCAACAGCGGTAGATGGATCCCAGGTCTCATCCGCCACGGCGGAAGACCTGGGGCACCCAGCCTTTCGAACTCTCTTAAGCCACACCCGTGGGCAACTCGGGCGTGGCCTTGAGCAACTGGCGTGTGTAGGCCTGCTGGGGCGCGGCACACAGCGCTACGGCGTCGCCGGTTTCTACCAGGCGGCCGCGTTCCATGACAGCGATGCGCGTGCTCAAGTAGCGCACCAGCGGCATGGAATGGGAGATGAACAGGTAGGTCAGGCCGAGTTCCCGCTGCAAGCGGCGCAGCAGGTTGACGATCTGCGCGCCCACGCTCACATCGAGGGCCGAAACGGGTTCGTCGAGAATTAGCAGCCTGGGCCGCAGAGCTAAAGCACGGGCGATGTTGATGCGCTGGCGCTGGCCTCCGCTGAACTCATGCGGGTAGCGATCGAGGGCTGATTCATCCAGTCCCACTTCGAGAAGCAGCTCAATCGCTTTCGAGCGCAACGCTGCGCGGCCTGTCGCAATCCCGGCCTCGCGACGGTGAATCACGAGCGGCTCGGTTACGACTTCGAGCACCTTCATGCGGGGATTGAGCGCCGCGTAGGGGTCTTGGAAGACGGGCTGCATCTGGCGCCGCAGCCGGCGCATTTCGACGCCGGAAGCCTGGGCCACGTCCGTGCCGCCCACGCGCACGGCGCCGATGGATGGTGCAACAAGGCCCAGGATCATCCGCGCCAAAGTGGTCTTGCCTGAGCCGGACTCACCAACCAGGCCCAGGGTTTCGCCGGGCTCGATCGAAAGAGACACATCTTCGACGACGGCCTGCATTTGGGTGCGGAAGCCCGACCGCCGGGGATAGCCCTTCGAGACCGCGTCCACCTCAACCAGCGCCATGCCCAAATGGTACATGGGGCGGAGACTTTGCCAATTGGTTGCAGTTTATTCTTGCCGCGTTATAATTCCCGCACCCCGGAGAGCTTGAGCGAAAGCCGCGCGGAAAGCTGCCGGCGAACGGCCCCGGCAGAGAAAGGACCTCCCCCATGGCTACGAACGGATTTGCATTTGCCAACCCGCACTACACGGCGGACAACTTTGTAACCTACAGCGCGGCGCAGATCAAGGCTGACGCCGGCGTTCCAATGTCAGAGACGATCCAGGAGGTTGAGGCGATTCCGCCGCTGCGCGTGAACCCGCCAGTGATGGACCTGGGCTCGGTGCTGCCCTCAAGCGCACTGGATGCGATTACAGCGGCGGGAAAACTCGTATTCCATTCGGTGGGCGATACGGGCGGCATTGTGAAAGCCGAGCCGCAACTGGCGGTGGCCGACGCCATGGCCGCGGAACTGGGCGGGAAGAGCTACGCCACCGGGCTGCCCGCATTCTTTTACCACCTGGGAGACGTGGTGTATTTCTTTGGTCAGGGAACCTATTATCCCGAGCAGTTTTACGAGCCTTATCGCAACTACGCCGCACCCATCTTCGCCATTCCAGGAAACCACGACGGCGAGATGTACAAGGGCGACCCGGTTCCCTACTCTCTACAGCCGTTTGTGGACAATTTCTGCGCGGCTTCGCCGCAGGCCGGGGTTCCCGGCTTCTCGCGGACCACGATGACGCAGCCGGGCGTGTACTTTACCCTGACTGCGCCGTTTGCGCGCATCATCGGACTCTATTCGAACACCGGCGAATCGTCGGGCGTGCTGGGCGACAGCAACATCGGCACGGGCCAAATCACTTATCTCGAACAGCAGCTTGCGGCAGCGCTGGCGGCGCGGCAGGCCGACCCGGAGGGCTTGAAACCGCAGGCGCTGATTATTGCAGTACATCACCCGCCGTTTACCGGCAGCAGCGCACACTTGCCCAGCGCGGCCATGCTGAAGCAGATCGACCAATGCTGCACGCAGGCCAAAATTTGGCCGGACATGGTGCTCTCCGGGCACGCTCATCTGTACGAGCGCTACACGCGGACGATGAAGGCCGACGGACGGCAGATTCCCTACCTGGTGGCGGGCAATGGCGGCTACTACGATCTGCCAGGGCTGAAGACGAAAGCAGACGGCACCAAACCCACGGCCGGGGAGCACTCCGAGCCAGATGGCCAGGGCAACACCATCACGCTGGACCAGTACAACGACACGCAATACGGCTATCTGCGCATTACGGTAAGCAAGGCTGCGATTCAGGTGCAGGCGCTGACGGCCAGCCTGGCCACGCCGGTTCCACCGGCGACCTCGCCCGCAGTGACGCAGATCGATTCGTTTACCTTGAACCTGACGACGCATACGGTGACGACGCCGTAAGCCTGTGCTTCAATCCACGGCGAACGTCGGCGGGGGCCGCTTGTGGAAGCCGGTGACCTGCTGGTAGGCACAGGTGAAGGCGGCAAGCTTGGCATTCTGGTAGTGGGCGGCTTGGTCGATCATCTCGGCTGTGATCTTTGGCGTGTCCTTGTGATCGGCTGCGGGCTCGTGGGCTTGCGCGGCGAGCGTGTACAAGACTCCGGACAGAAGAGCGGATGTAATGCCGGCGCGGCTGCAGGCGGTGAGAACTCCTCTGCGGTCGATTGTCATCGTTTGCTTCCTTGAAGGAAACGATAACAAATGCCGCTTGGATCGTTGGTGAAAGACAGGTTTCGCATCGGCCCCAAGGGACGAGGGGTCTGTGCGGGTCTCAGACCCAGGGCTACGTCCGCTGCGGCGGACTTCGGCCTGGGCTACTTTCGGTCTCTCCCTACCGGGAGAGATTCCTGGCGGGCGGGGTAAGGACTTTGACTGGCGTGGACAGAGGCCTGCTACCCTTCCGCCCTGGAGACTGGCGGGGTCGAGGTCCGAGGTTTCACACCCTTTCCGCGGAATACGCGGAAAGGATGGGGCACGGAGGTTCTTGTTGTCGCCTCCAGGGGGGCCGATGGGGTGCGCTACTTCCCTGCTTCCTCGACTTGCAATTCGGCTTTGGCTACGGCGTCGAGGCGGCGCTTGGCTTCAGCTTCGTAATCGATGGGGACATCGAGCAAGGGGTGGGCTTTCATTCGCGTGATGAAGGCGTCGAGACGGGCTGCGAAACTGCTTTCGATTGCGGCCACCGCGGCCTGGGCCTTGGGTAGGACCTCGTGGAGGTGCGCGATCTCGTCGACGGCGCGGTCGGGGTGGTAGCCGAGGCGGTCGCCGGTCTGCATGGCGTCAACCAAAACGTCCGGCGGGCCGACGATGGGCCACAATGCGTTGGTGGCATCGTATGCGCCGCGCAGACGGGTCATGGTTCCAGGAAAGCCGTCGAGCTCGCTGCGCCGTGCGGTTAGGCCGGCGGCGCGGCGGATTTCGACCGCAACCCTTTCGGCAGTGCTGTGACTGGGCACGGGGATGACTGTGGTGAGGGTGTTGCCTTCGAAGGTCCAGCCGCCTTTGCCGGCAACTTCCGCGTGCTTTACGGGGACTCCGTTGATGGTGACAGATGCGGGAGGCCAGTCGGCTGGCAGGCGGATTTCAAATCCACGAGCCTTGAGCATTCCGACGAAGCCGCCGTAGACGGGGCCGATCTCGACTTTGAGCGTGTCGCCGGTTTGCGCAGCGTTGATGGGCGTGCGCGCGTAGATTCCGTGCTGGTAGTCGACGGAGACGCCTGAGTCTTCATAGACCGAGTAGCTGGAGCTGGAGCCAGGTGCGAGCGGCCATACGTTCACGATAAGCGGGTCGACGGGCTTTTCGCCGGTGTAGCGCATGGGCGGCTGCATTGGGACGATTGCGCCGGAACGGAGATAGACGGGCGTCTGGTCGAGGGAGAAGCGGCGCGCGACGGTGGTGGGGCCGGTGAAGTGCTTGCCGGTGGGCCACTCAATCCACTCGCCATTTGGGAGCCATACCTTTTCGGTGGCCAGGCCGCTCTTTTTCTCGGCGGCCGCGGTGATGGGAGCGACAAGCATCTGGTCGCCGAATAGGTATTCATCCTTGTTGTCGTAGGCTTCCGGCGCTTCCGGCCAGTCGTAGTAGAGCGGGAGGAAGAAGGCGACGCCGGTGTCGTATGTGCGGCGGGCTTCGGTGTAGAGATAAGGCTCCATGGCGTAACGCAGTTGAAAGGTGGAGCGCAGGATGGAGGAGTACGGCTCAGGATAGGCCCAGATGCGGCGCTCGGTTTCGGGATTCTTGGTGGTGTGGGTGCGCAGGATGGGGCTGAAGGCGCCGAACTCAACCCAGCGCGTGTAAAGCTCGGGCTCAACTGCGCCCGGCATGTGGCCGCCGATATCGTGGCTCCAGTAAGCGTATGCGACATTGGCCGCGGTGGCCGTGAACCACGGCTGGAAGGCGAGCGAATCCCAGACGGAAACCGAGTCGCCGGAGAAGCCGATCTGGTAGCGATGGTTGCCGAGGCCGCCCCAGCGATGGAAGAGCAGCGGGCGTTTGCCTTCGCGCTGCTGATCAGTGAAGTGGACGTAGTTGAGCCACCACGTGGGCATTACGCCGGGCATATCTGTCTGCTGCTCCTGCTGCCAATCGAGCCACCAGAAGTCGATGCCCTGCTTCTCGAGCGGATGGTGGAGCAGGTCCATGTAGTTGGCTGCGAATTTCTTGTCGGTGATGGCGAATGGCACATACTTCCTTGTCGCCGGGTCGATGCCCATTGCCTTGGCCATGGCGGGATAGGCCTGCTCCCACGGCTCAACGCCTGAGGCAGGATGCAGATTGAGCGTGGTCTTCAGGCCCTCGGCATGGATGCGCGCGAGGAAATCGCCGGGATCGGGAAAGAGCGTCTTGTTCCAGGTGTAGCCGCTCCATCCCAGGGAGTGATTTGATTGGTCCACCTCGCCCTGTGCGGCAAGCTGCTCCCTGCTGATATGCCAACCCATATCGATCACCAGCACATCGAGCGGGACATCGTTCTCATGGAATCCGCGCACCAGTTCATCGAGTTCCTGGTCGGTGTAGTCCCAGTAGCGGGACCACCAGGCGCCGAAGGCAAAGCGCGGCGGCAGCGGAATGCGACCGGCCACACGGACATAGTCCCCTAACGCCTTCCGGTAGTCGTGGCCGTAGCCGAAGAAGTAAAGGTCCTGACGCTCGCCGGCGGGGCGCTCGATGACCCATGGCCAGGGGCTCTTCTCGCCTTGCCTGAAGCTGAAGTCGGCGGAGTCGAAGAGAGGACGGGTGGAGTCGTCCACGAGGGCCCAGCCGGCGCGGGAGATGAGGCCCGGTTCGATGGGCTCTTTCGTTTGGCTGCCGCGTGCGCCGTCGAGAGTGCGGGTTGTGCCTTGCAAATTCTCGGGGTCGGCGATGCCGGGATGCCATGTTATTGGCTTGCCGTCGACGGTGAGTTCGATGGAGAGATTATCGGCCGTGAAGCGGCCTTCCGGGCCGGATTCTGTCACTGCGATGGGCGAAAACTGAAGCGTAAGAGCCGAGGTCTTAATGGTCAGCCCGTGGCGGCGCTGATTGACCGGCAGGCCGGTTCCTCCGGTCATGGTGACTTCAAACTTCGGCACGGGCAGGCGGCGATTGAGAAACACGAATGAAGCGTGGTCTTCAAACTTGCCGTCGGCCGCCCATTCCATGCGGATCAATTCCGGCGTGAGAATGGTAAAGCGCGCATTGCCCACCGTAACCACAGCTTTGGGATCGGCTACAGGATCGGTGACTTCGCCAGGCGATTGCGCATGGGTGGCCGGACCGGCAGGGGTTACCGATACATCGGGTTTAGCGGGCGGCGCTGCGACTCGCGGTGCGGTCTGCGCGGTTAAAGCTACATTGAGTACGATTGCGATTCCGATTGCGGCAAGTCTTGCAAATGAACGGTGCACACTTCCCTCCTGTTTTTACTTCAACGGGAAGGCTAACACTGCCGGGCCGAGGAGGATAATGTCCGGAGTGGTTCGACACAATGATTGCGTTTAACGGATTGGTATTTGCATCATGGCGAAACTGAGCGCGGGGGTGTTGATGTATCGATATCGGAATCGCCAACTGGATGTGTTCCTGGTGCATCCGGGAGGGCCATTCTGGACAAAGAAGGACCTGGGATCGTGGTCGATTCCAAAAGGTGAATACGAGGAAGGCGAAGAGCCTCAAGAGGCAGCGGCGCGTGAGTTCCAAGAGGAAACCGGCTTCACACTCAACGGACCCATGCGTGAGCTTGGCGTGGTCAAACAAGCAGGCGGCAAGGTAATTTCAGCGTGGTGCTTCGAGGGCGAGGCCGACCCAGCAGAACTGGTCAGCAACACCTTTCAAATGGAATGGCCGCCGCGATCTGGACACAGGATGGAGTTCCCCGAAGTGGATCGTGGCGGGTGGTTTTCATTGCCTGCGGCTCAAGAACGGGTCCTCAGAGGGCAGGCGCCGTTTTTGGACATGCTTTGCAGGCTCTTGAATTACGAAGAGCAAGTATGAGGCGGCCTGCATGAAACTCGAACCCGCAATGCATGGGGCAAGCACGGGTCGCATCGACGTGTTCAAATGCGCCCAAGAAACGAAGGCGCATCGCGTTGACAATCGCTGCGGCGAACGGTATCCGCGCCGCTAGACGAGAGTGGAAACGAAGAAGCGTCAGTGGATCGCACTGAGCATCTTCCCATGCCACATCGGCCGGTCCTGGCGCGGATCGTTCCTTACCTGAATGAAACTAAGAGGTTGCGAGTGTCTCGCGGAATCAGGATGCCTTCTGGCGCAATTCCTGCTCTGCACGGAACCAATCCTGTTCCGCATATCCATCCTGGTAACCGCGCTGTGCCCAATAATTCCTGGCGAGCCTCTCGATCTCTTCACGAGACGGCATGGTTGCAACGTGTGCAGCGACAACTGTCTCTTCTTTTTTTGCCGCAGCTTTGCGCGGCTTAGCGGGTGCTTTTGTTTTCTTCACTGTATCTGCCATATTAGAATCTCCTACGTTGGATTCGCCACTTAGGTACGAGGCATCGATTTCAGTTTACCGAACTATCATGCATTCGCGATACTCAAATCGTCTTTACGTGCCTTGTTATTTAACGGCGGTCGAAGCTCGGGTACTCGAAGATGGTCGTGAGGCTAGCGCAAGTCCGCATGAATACTGGACTTTGCAGAGGCCCATGCAATCCTTAGGAGGGCAAATTGAAAACATTTTCGTACCGAGCTGCGCAGTGATACGTTGCATATTATGAGATTGCATGGGCTCTCATCGCGGTGGATATCTCGCCTGTAACATTGCTGGACTCGAGTGGCGCCAGACAATAGAAAGAGAGGCGCCATTCCGTCCGCGACAGTCGCGTGCAGGTGAGGTGGGTTTTCCACAATGTTCGATTGTGGCGCAGTCGGCGGCATCGGGCGCATCCAATTAAATCAAAGAGAGTAATCCCCATGAGCGAAGAAGGAAATCGCACGCTGACGCGAACGATGGGCGAAGATGACAAGGCGAATACGTCTGTGGAGATGGAAGTGAATGAGAACTCATCGCACTACGATTTGATCGTGATCGGTTCCGGCCAGTGTGGCAATCCTCTCGCCGCTGCATTCTTTGCCAAGGGCAAGCGGGTCGCTGTGATTGAGCGCGACGCCGTGGGCGGCACATGTGTCAATTACGGCTGCACGCCTACCAAGACGATGGTCGCCTCAGCGGAAGTGGCACACATGGCGCGGCGCGCGCGGGAATTTGGCGTGGACGCGGGAGAGGTCATCGTGGACATGCGAGCCGTTGTGGAGCGCAAGCGCGGCATCGTGGCCGCGGCGCGCGGGAGCAGCGAGAAAAAGTATCGGCATGGCATTGACCTGCTGCGCGGGACGGGCTTCTTCACCGGGCCGAGGCAGGTTCGCGTTCAACTCAGTGAAGGCGGCCAGCGGGACATCACGGCGGACATCGTTGTCATCGACACGGGGCTTTCGCCTGCGCTGCCGGAGGTGGACGGCATCGAGAAGATCCCTCATCTCGATAATGTATCGATCATGGAACTGGAGCGACTGCCGCGGCACCTGATCGTCCTTGGCGGAGGATACGTTGGACTGGAGTTTGCGCAGATGTTCCGTCGATTCGGTTCTGAGGTCACGATCGTTCAACGGGGCCCGCAGTTGCTGCCAGGAGAAGATGCCGACGTTGCCGAAGAGATTGCGAATCTGCTGCGCGAGGACGGCATCAAGATCCTTCTCGAAACACAAGTTACGGCCGCGTCGGCAGACGGCAAGGGCATTCGACTTATTGTGTCCAGGAGTTGCGAAACGCGCACGATAGCAGGCAGCGACCTGCTGATTGCCACGGGACGCAAACCGAATACGGAATCACTGAACCTTGCCGCCGCTGGGATCAAGGTCGATGAACATGGATTCATCCCCGTGAACGAACGGCTGGAGACGGTTGCTGCCGGAGTGTACGCAGTTGGAGATGTGAAGGGCGGTCCGGCTTTCACTCACATTTCCTACGATGACTTTCGCATTCTGAAGACCAACTTGCTGGATGGTGGCAATCGCGTAACGACGGGGCGGCAGCTTCCCTATTGCCTTTTCATCGACCCTCAGTTGGGACGCATCGGGCTGAGCGAAATCGCGGCAAAGAAAACGGGGCGCAACTGCAAAGTGGCGAAAGTGAAAATGAGTTCGGTGGCGCGCGCATTTGAAACAGGGCAGACGCGTGGCTTTATGAAGGCGATTGTCGATACGGACACGAAGGAGATTCTGGGAGCGGCGATTCTGGGAGCAGACGGGGGCGAACTAATGTCGATGATCGAGATTGCGATGATGGGCAAGCTGCCGTACACGGCGCTCGAAAACGCGATTTTCGCGCATCCGACGTTTGCTGAAGCGCTCAATGTTCTTTTTGCGAGGCTCGAGTCGAATGGATAGTTTTTCGTCGAGTTTGTCCGATCGAAGTTCGAGGTTCCCCACCCTTGCGCCCAAAAAAAAGGCGCAAGGATGGGGCACGGGAGATTCGTGGAACATCCGGTGCCCTTTCTGAGACGGCAATTACTCCGTTCGCAGCGCCTGCATTGGGTCAACGGAAGCCGCGCGGCGTGCGGGAACAATGGAAGCGGCAAGGGCGAGCAGAAGGATAGCGACGGCCGCCAGCGCGATGATGGTTGGATCGAGCGGGTCTACTTGAAAGAGCATGGAACGCAGCAGGCGGGTGGCGAAGACAGCAGCAACGGCGCCGATGCCGCAACCAGCCAGGCCGAGTTTAGCAGCGGAGGTGAGAATGAGACGCGTCACGCTGGCGCGCTGCGAACCGAGCGCAAGGCGGATGGCCATCTCCTGGGTGCGCAGCGCGGCAGAGAAGGCGATGACGCTGTAAATACCGAGCTGCGAGAGCAGCACGGCCGCGGCGGCGAAACTGGAGATGAGCGCGGTGTTGAAGCGGCTCGAAGCCTGGCCTTCGGCGACCAAGGTATCCATCGATTCGACATTGGTGAGCGGGAGTTGGGGATCGAGGGAGCGGACGGCGGCGCGCAAAGAGTTGGCCATCTGCTTGGGCGGCATGGCCCCGCGCATTACGATGTAACCGTTGTTGCCAACCAGAAAGCCGGGCGGCGCAAAAGTGCCTGCGGCAGCCTTGGTCTGGCTGGTGGGCAGGTAGAACTGGTTCATGGTGGGGGCATCGGCCGTTAGCTGTTTCACATCGCAGACCTCTCCAACAACGGTGAGCCAGGGCAAGGTTGTCGCGCGCTCCGGGCCGCGATGAAGGCGTTTGCCGATGGGATCCTGGCCCGGCCAGAAATGCTCGGCGAGGGTGCGATTGAGGATGATGACCAGCGGCGCATCCGCGTTATCGGCGGGGGTGAAGTCGCGCCCGCGGACGATGGGGATGCCCTGAGCCTGGAAGTAATTGCCCATTACCGCGGGCACCCAGGCTAGATTCAATCCTGCGCCTTTGGGCGGGATATAGCCTTCTGGCGTGAAGGTGGCGCGGTACTCGAAGCCGACAGCGGGCAGAATACTGGTAGCGCCCATGGCCGTTACTCCAGGCAATTGTTCGAGCTTGCCGCGCAGCGAGGAGTTGAATGCATCGATGGCGGCCTGGGTGGAGTATTGCTGGCGCGGCAGGCTATAGGCGGCGGTGAGGGTATGGTCGGCGCGGAAGCCGAGGTCTACGGAGCGCAGTTTATTGAAGCTGCGCAGCAGAAGCCCGGAAGCCGTAAGCAGGACCAGGGCTACGGCCAGTTCCGCAATTACGAGCGCTGAGCGCAGGCGCGCGTGGCCGCTGCCAGAGGTGCCGGTGCGGCCGCCTTCCTTGAGAGCTTCATTGACGCGGGTGCGTGAGGCGGCAAATGCCGGAATGATTCCGCAGAGCAGGCCGGTGAGAACAGCCAATGCGAGCGCGAAGGCCACCACCTGCCAATCGAGAGCAATGGAGCTTATGCGAGGAAGCGTATCCGGGAGCAGGCTGATGCCCACGCGCAAGGCGGCAACAGCCAGGGCCAGGCCGAGCAGGCCGCCACCGATGCTGAGCAGGAGCGCTTCGATCAGGGATTGGCGCAGGACGGCGGCTCCGCTTGCGCCGAGTGCAAGGCGCACGGAGATCTCGCGGCGGCGGCGAATGACGCGTACCAGCAGCAGGCCGGCAAGGTTTGCACAGGCGATGAACAGCACGACCGAGACGGCGAAAAAGAGCGTGCGCAGCAGCGGGCGCGTCTGCACCGTTGTGCTTTCATCCAGCGGGAAAACCACGGGATGAATGCGGCGGGCGGAGAGTGCTGGGGGAAAGTTGCGCATGATCTCCTGTGCCGCTCCGACTGCGTCCTGCTCGGCCTGCGCGGGGGTTACGCCGGGCTTGAGCCTGCCAACCATCTGGTTGGTCCAGGCGCCTGCGCCCTGGACCAATTCAGCCTGCGTGAAACTCATGGGAATCCATAGTTCGCTGCGATTTAATTGGCCGGGAACCAGCGGAAACTCGAAGTCGCGCGGCATGACGCCGATGATCTCGTAAGGCTTGCGGTCAAGCAGAAGCTTCTGGCCGAGGATATGAGCATCGGAGTGGAAGCGGCTGCGCCACATTTGATAACTAAGGACGGCGACCTGGGCAGCGCGTTCATCTTCCTGCTGCGTGAATATGCGGCCCATGAGCGGAGAGATGCCGAGCGTGGGGAACATGCCGGCGGTGAAGCGCGAGGCGTTGATGGTAGCGGGATCACCCACGCCGGATAGCTCATAGGTGGTGTCGGTGTAACCCCCAAGGCTCAAGAAAGCGGTAGTGTCGCGAATATAAGTTCGCACCCCAGGCGCTGTCACACCGGAAGAATCGTTATCGTAATCGACCCCCTCAAGCCGGTCACCGAGGGTGACGAGTTGCGCGGGATTTGCGAACGGCAAGGGGCGCAGCAGAACGCCTTCCACAATGGAGAAGATGGCGGCGGTGGCGCCGATACCGAAAGCCAGTGTGAGCACTGCGGTGAGAGTGAATCCGGGAGACTTGCGCAACTGGCGGAGCGCAAAGCGCACCTCACGAAACAAGGATTCCATCGAAGCCTCCGCGCACACCGGACGGGGCTATCGGCGGCGCACGTGTTAGACCCATGATCAGCGAAGAATGCAGCCGGCTGCGAACAAAATTTTTGCGGAAGAGATATGGCGCTGCTTCTCTGGCTTCCTTATTCGGTGGTGTAGCGGATTTCGAGGGTGCGGATGCGATAGCAGGAGTAGACCAGAACGGTCGCGATCAACAGAACCAGGCCGACGGTCGCGGCCCAGGCGGAGACGGGCTCGGTTTGCACGGTGAGGAGCGCGAAGATGCCGTCAGACGCGACGGTAACGGGCATGAGATGGCGGAGGTACGAAGCGACGCTCAGCTTCTGCAGCAGCGATGGCAGGACAGGATTGATGGCCTCCCAACCCATCAACAGCATCGCGGCCGGCATGGGGTTCTTGAACATCATGCTCAAGAGAAGAAATACCGCCCCATAGCCCAGGCAGGCGAGGGCGATGATAGCGAGATATGCGCCCAGCTGACCCATGCCCGGACCGTTGAAAATGTAATCCCGCCCTGCCGCGCCAAAGCCCAGGTACATCAGCGAAAAATCAAAGACAGTGGCGCTGGTAAACAACAGAACGGCGGTGATGGATCCGGCCGCGAACTTGGCCAGCAGAAGCACCTCGCGGCGCACCGGGGAGAGAAGATAAAAATGCAGGCTGCGCTCGATCATTTCGCCGCGAATGAGGCGCGAGAAGATGCCAAGGCAGCCGAAGAAGACGCCCAGGCGGATGTAGTAAAGCTGAATGATGAAGGCCAGGATGTTTGTGTCGTTGCTCAGCTCTGCTTGAGGATGATGATCGAGCATGAGATGAATGAAGATGATGAAGGTGGGAACGAAGGCAAGAAAATAAATCCAGGTTGCTTTCCAGGAGAAGAGATTGCGCCGCAATTCAATGCGCGTGAGCCGGTAGGCCTGAATGCCCCACA
>JBEKFD010000029.1:0-29457 GCA_050013495.1 Occallatibacter sp.
GGAGGAGATGTGGACCGGGGAAGAGCGATGATTGGTGGGCGCAACCCACAGGTTGGATCGGCCGCTCTCGTCGTTCACGGCAAAGGCTACCTGTTTTCCGTCTTTCGAAACGGAGTAGTCATCCATCGGGAGTTCCTTCGATAGGCCTTGTTTGTCCATCGCGTAATCTGACAGGATTTGCTCCGATTTTCCGCTGTCCAGGTCCTTTGCCCACAGCTGCACTCCCTGCATTTTGCCGCTGGACATCAGGTAGTAGAGTTTGCGGCCGTCAGCGGAAAACTCCGGTCTCAATGTATTGCCCTCGGAGGAGATCTGATGGTCCCCGTTCTTGTCGTGCAGCCATACGGAACGGTCTTCGGAGCCGACAGATGTAATCAGCGACTTGCCGTCGGGCGCCATTGCAATACCGTCCTGCGAGGTAGGGCCAAAAGTAATTTGCTCCGGTTCTCCGTCTGGAATGCGCTGGCGCCAGAGATGAAAATCATCGGTCCTGGCGGCGAGATAGATCCATTTACCGTCGGGCGACCATGCGCCCGCATGACACGGGCCAATCGGGGGGCCGACCACCTTTATGTCGCCTGGGCCCTGAAAGGGGACGACGCGGCAGGGCAGGATCTCGGCCTGGCTATCCATCTCAACAACCAGCACCGATTTGCCATCCGGGGAAAGATAGGAGTGATGAGCCATGCTACGCTTGCCGACGGGGACATAGACGTCGCGGTTGTTGCCGCGGTTCTCATCGGTGGTGACCAACGCCATGTGCAACCCTTCTTTGATCTCGGAAAAGAGCAATCGTCTGCCTCCGTCGATCCAGGTCAGAGATGAAGAGTTGGGGAGCAGCAATCGAGGCTCGCCACCCAGAACGGGGACTTCCCAGGTGTCCCACGGTTCAACAACGCTGAACACGATGCGCGAATTGTCCGGAGAGAATGCCGGGGAGAGCTTGATCTTTCCGTCGTGCGTGAGTTGGACAGGCTCGCCACTGGGCAGCATTTTGACGTAGACCTCTCCGGTTCCCAGGAAGGAATCTTCGCCGCGAATGAAGGCGAGCATTCGTCCGTCCGGCGAGAGAGCCGGATACACCGCCGAATCGGTAAAGAAGGTCAACTGCTCCCACTCGCTGCTGGCAGGCAGAAGGGCCGCCGACGGGCGATGCAGGAAGTATGCCGCCACTCCGATCGCCAGAATTGCGGCTGCCGCGGCAATGGCGTAATACACTTTCCACGCTGTTGTCTTTGCCGGCATTGCCGGTTGAGGATCTCCTTTCTCCCGCTCCATCCGGGCTGAAGACAACGCGTCCCGCTGGCTGCTATCGCGCTTCAACCGCTGCAGATCGGTGCGCATGTCGGCGGCATGTTGATAGCGCAGATTGCAATCTTTTTCAAGGGCTTTCTCGATGACCCGTTCCAGTTCTTCCGGCACGTCCGGATTCAGGCGCACGGGGGGAACAGGCACGCCGTTCAGGATGGCATCGAAGATGGATGCCGTATTGTCACCGCGAAAAGGCAACGCGCCCGTCGCCATCTCATACATCACCACGCCGAACGAAAACAGGTCTGTGCGGGCGTCCAGTTCCTTGGCCAGAACTTGCTCCGGCGACATGTAGGAGAGGGTGCCGAAAATAGTTCCGGGGCGGGTGAGCTGTCCATCGGCCGTGACAGAGTTCTCCGAACCGGTCTGACTGAAAGACCGGGCTCCAGGCGCAAACTTGGCCAGCCCAAAGTCCAGAACCTTAGCGTGACCCCGGCTGGTGACGAAGATATTGGCGGGCTTGATGTCGCGGTGGACGATGCCTCCGGCGTGCGCTGCATCCAGCGCTTCGGCAATCTCCGTGGCCAGCGTAAGCAGCAACCCAATCTCCATGGGGTGGCCGCTGATACAGTGCTTCAGCGTCACACCCTCAAGAAGCTCCATGGCGATGTACGCCTGCCCATCATGGTGGCCGATGTCGTAAATCGTGCAGATATTGGGATGGTTGAGTGCCGAGGCGGCCTTGGCTTCGCGGTCGAAGCGCTTCAGCGCCTGCAGGTCGCCAGACTGGTCGTCGGGGAGGAACTTCAGGGCGACAAAACGATCAAGACGCAGGTCTTGCGCCTTGTAAACGACGCCCATCCCGCCGCCACCCACCTTCTCAACGATGCGGTAGCGCGAGACGGTCTGGCCGATCATTCCAAATCACCCCGCAGGCGGATTGTTTCCATCTTAGGGAGACGTTCTCAGGGCGTCAACGAGCGATAACGATTGGTCGTGGCTTATCTTCAATTCACTTTGCAGCAGTCGGCCGCCGCGGCGGGTTCGTTGCTCCCGGCGTCCAGCACCACCTTCCAGTTGCCGTTCGGCTGCTTGCGCCAGATGGTCATGTAGCGGCCACTGGTGGTTACGGGGTTGCCGTTGGCGTCCTTGCTGTGCCCTTCGTAGTGGCCCCAGGTATAACCCATATCCCCGGACGGTCCCATGGCGGCGTCGGTCGGGGTCCAGGTGAGCTGATAGTCCTTCGCCGACCAAGTTGCGGACTTGACGATAGCCACCTTGCCCACCAGCGGGGCCTGTCCGTTGTTCAGCGCAACACCATCTTCGGCAAACCAGTCGGCGAAGGCTGCTCCGCCGCGTTGGGCTACGTCTTTGGCGAAGCGCGCTTCGAGGTCGAAAAGGATCATTTTGCCGGGGTTGACTGTCGAGTCAGAGAGCGGGTTGGGGCCGCTTGGCGCCGCCCCCGGTTCCGGCAACTGAGCGCAAAGCAATGCGGGCAGGCTCAGCACCACAGCCAATATTGGAGTCAAAATCGCCCTGCTTAAAACAGCTCCGGAATTCTTGCGCACGATCCACACCCCTGGTTGAACTCTTCATCGCAATCCTACAACTCAGAGTCGGACACTGCGGTTGTACTTGCGTATTTTGGTGCGAGCGGCAAGAGCCCGAGCCTAAAGGCCTCGCTATTTCACCCCTCTTTCAGGGGTCTGAAGACCCCTGCTCTCTCCGAATCGCCGATCTAGAGCTGCAATATCAGGCCTGGCAGGGGAGACGGATTCCCCGGTTACCTATTTGACCCCGGAGCATCAAATCCGTCAAAACAATCGGGCTCGGTTCATGCGCCGGATTGGTATACTTCCGCATTGATATACTTAAGGGTAGCTTGAGGACGGTAGATTTCTGGGGGTTACCGGCCACGCAAGTCGATGGACCGGAGAATGGCTGTATCGTGATGAGTGCAAAGGGTCATTCGGCCGCCAACGGCGCGGCCTGATGACTTTTTCGCAATCGCGGCCGGGCTTTCGTTCGACTGGGGCAGTTTATGCACGACACCCGGCCAGGTTCCGGGGGAAGGAAAAACATGGGAGCATTGCTGGAATCCATCCACTCGCCGGCGGACCTGAAGCGCCTGAGTTTTGCGCAGATGGCGGAGTTGGCGGAGGAGATCCGCGCATTCCTGATCCAGACGCTGGCCAAAACCGGCGGTCACCTGGGCCCCAATCTAGGGGTGGTGGAGCTGACCATGGCGCTTCACACCGTCTTCAATACTCCCGAGGACAAGATTCTCTTCGATGTCAGCCACCAGGCGTACATCCACAAAATCCTGACCGGCAGGCTTGCCCGCTTCGCGACCATCCGTCAGCCCGGCGGCCTGAACGGCTTTATGCTCCGCACCGAAAGCGAGCACGATTGTTTTGGAGCCGGGCACGCAGGTACCGCCCTCTCCGCCGCTTTGGGAATGGCTGTGGCGCGCGACCTGGCCGGCGGCGCCGAACACGTGGTTGCCGTGGCCGGCGATGCGGCATTTACCAACGGCATCTCCTTTGAAGCGCTGAACAACATAAGTGAGCAGACCCGACGCCTGATTATTGTGCTCAATGACAATGAGTGGTCCATCGACCGCAACGTGGGCGCAATTGCCCGCCACTTCCACAAGATAGTGACCAATGAGCACTACCAGCATCTGCACGAATCGGCCAAGCGCATTGTGCAGAAGATCGGCGGCAAGACGGCCGTCACCCTAGCGCGGCGCGCCGAAGAGGCCGCCAAGAGCATGCTGTGGCCTTCCATTTTGTTTGAGGAGTTCGGCCTGGAATACTTTGGACCCATCGACGGGCACAATTTGCCGCTGTTGGTGGACACGTTCAAGTTCCTGAAGGGCATGGATCGCCCCGTGCTTCTTCATGTCCTGACGCAGAAGGGCCGCGGCTACCAGCCCGCGCTCGATGGGCAGAAGAAGTTCCACGGCCTTGGTCCTTACGATCCGGAGACCGGCAAAACCAAGGCGGGACTGCAGACTTACTCTGAAGTTTTTGCCAACACGCTGGTCGACCTGGCCAACGAGAACGACCGCATCGTGGCCATCACCGCAGCCATGCCCAACGGCACGGCGCTCGACCTGTTCCGGCCACACCATCCCAAGCGGTATTTCGATGTGGGCATTGCCGAGGAACACGCGGTAGTGTTTGCCGCCGGCATGGCCACGCGCGGCTTCCGGCCGGTATGCGCCATCTATTCTACGTTCCTGCAGCGCGCCTTCGATCCCATTGTTCACGACGTGTGCCTGCAGAAATTGCCGGTGGTGTTCTGCATGGACCGCGCCGGCCTCTCCGGCGACGACGGCCCCACGCATCACGGTCTCTTCGACATCAGCTACTTGCGCGGAATTCCTGAGATCGTGTTGATGGCGCCAAAAAACGAGGACGAACTGGCCGACATGATGACTACGGCCGTGCGGCTTCCCGGCCCATGCGCCATTCGTTATCCGCGCGGCAACGTGGCAGGGGTGCAGCGCAAGCCCGAACCGCAGGTGCTGGCCATCGGGAAGGCCGAGGTGCTGGAGGATGGTTCCGACGTTGCGATTCTTGGTCTGGGCCCAATGATTGCGCTCGCCACAGAACTGGGGGCGCGCCTCGATCGGGACGGATACTCCGCGGCGGTCATCAATCCGCGCTTCGTCAAGCCACTGGACAAAGACCTGCTCGCAGCCTACGCGCGCCGCGTGGCCGCCTTCGTCACGTTTGAGGATCATGTGAAGATGGGCGGCTTCGGCACGGCTGTTGTTGAGGCGCTTGAAGAGATGGGCATCCAGATCCCGGTGGTGCGCATCGGCTGGCCCGATCAGTTCATCGAGCACGGCAAGATAGACGATCTGCGCGCCAAATACGGCCTGACCGTGGAAGCAGCGCAGGCGCAGGTGGTGCCGCTGCTCATCCACCGGCGGAGGGCCACGCTGGTGGCCAGCTAGATCGCGGCGGCATGCAAACCTTGGGACACGGTTCGCGACTTGCGGTTTCGCTCGTATATATGCCGGCCTCGATGATGGGCCGGAACAAACCCCTGTGCGACAATCCTCATCAGACCCAATCAACTATGCGATGCGTTCGGGACCTTGCGATTGGATTATGCGGAATGACCCTGGCCGGAGTGTTGGCCTGGGCGCAGGCGCAGACTCCCATCAGCCCCAAGCCTCCGGCCTTACCTCCCAACATCCTGGTTCTCTCCGGCGGCACGGTGGTCGATGTTACCGAGTGGGGCCACTCCGCAAAGGACCTTCAGGATTCGATCGTGATCGTCCGCGATGGCCGCATCACCGATGTCGGCCCGCGGATGGCCGTCCCCATCCCCAAGGGCGCGCGCGTCCTTGATTGCACTGGAAAGTACCTGATCCCCGGCCTTGTGGATGGCTTTGCCGGGATGAACTCGCAGGGCCAGGCCAGTGCATTTCTCTATATGGGCGTGACCACCATCGTGGCATCCGGGGACGACCGCCGCGGCTTCATCGATTTGACGGCCAACCCCGCTCCGCACCTTTACATGCTGGACTCCGTGGGCACCACCGACGATTGGAGCCTGCTGGCCCGCCGTCCCGAGTGGGCCGCCAAGCTCAAAGAAGGCCCGCATCCCGCCGAGCTCAGTCCGCAAGACACCGCCCGCCAGATCACCGACACAGCTCAACTGGGAACGCGCGTGCTGTGGCTGGGCCACAACCTCACCGCGGCCAACACCCAATGGATCATCGCGCGCGCTCATCAAATGGGCCTTGTCACCTACGGCGAGTTTGTTTCCACGCCCTATGCCGTTGGCATTGAAGGCGGCGTCGATGCTTTGCTGCACATGAGCCGATATGAACTCGGTGTGATCCCCGATGAGCTGCAACGCCCGCTGGTCGACGTCCCCGAGGGCGCTCCCGCCAACACTGCGTACGACTACTCCGAGCGCCTGCCGCCCACCGATCCACACTGGCGCACCTATGCGCAATTTCTGGCCTCGCACCACGCCGCGCTGATGCCCACCTTCAGCCTCTACTACACGCGATTGCCAGACCACAGAAACCTGTGGAAAGAGCCGGCCGCCGCGCTGCTTGACCCGAAGGGCATGTTTGCCCCTCCCGATCGCGCCACGGGCGAACAGAATTATCCGCTGCCCCCCTGGACGCGCCACCTGCCCGCTATTGGCCAGCGCTACATGGAAGAAGGGCAGCGCAAGAAGGCGGACCAATCCGCCATGCGGCTTTGGCGCATCAATCAAACCATCTTCGCCGCCTTCCCGCATTACCTGGCGGCTTCCGGCGCGGCGGTGTTCGGCTCCATGCCCGGCATCTCCATGCATACTGAACTTGAAATGCTGGTGCGGCTCGGCCTTTCGCCGCGCGAGGCTCTGGCCGCGGCCACCAACAACTACTCACTTCAGTTCGGATGGAACGAACTTGGCCAGATCGCTCCCAACCGCCGCGCCGACATCCTCGTGATCGATGGCGATCCAACCGTGAATATCTGGAATGCGCGCCACATCTCCGCGCTGATCGTCGACGGCAATGTGATTGACCGCGAAGCGCTGCTGAACAGCAAGAAGTAATCGCGAATCGCAAAATCCTCCGCGCTGGGTATCTCCGGCACGTTTATTGCATTGCAATTTGAAATCGGGGAAGTCTCAAGCCCGCTTGACCGCCTGCCGCGCCGCCGCCGCAAGAATTTCCGGCAGCTGCTTTTGCCGATAGGCGAATGACTGCGCCAGGTGGCGCCGCACAAACACGCCGGCGAAGAGTCCCAGAAAACCAAATGGCAGATCGTACTCGATTTCATCCGAGACCAGCGTGCCCTCCACGCCATCTCGCAACTCGGTCTCAGTCCCGTGCCTATGATGGAAGCGCTTAAACGGCCCGCGCACCTGCTCATCGCAGAAGTGGCTGTTCCACACGAACTCCGTGATGTGCGCCAACCAGCTCACGCGGCGGGGAATCCAGGGGATGGGGAAAAAACTGATCAGGATCTCCGAACCCTCACCGGCCGCATCGCTCTTGAAGCGCCGGGCCGGATCTGGATGCGCGGGCCGCGGTGGCGGAGCCTGGATGCGCGCATCTTCAATTTGCGTGACGAGCTTGCGCGGCATCAGGTGCGGCAGGTTGGTGGGATTTGCAAAGAATGCGAAGACCAGCTCCACCGGAAACGGCACCCACTGGCGAGTCTCGAAGCGCTGGCTCATGAGTCCGATGGTAGCGCGCTCGTGGGGCGCGACTGCAGAAGAGAAAAAGACAGCCGGAAGACTGCGGAAAAACGTGCGTAAGCCGCAGCGCTGGGTATCTTCCGGCTGGAGGAGCTGAAGGGAAAACTAGTTGGGAAGGAGAACTGCATCGATGACGTGGATGACTCCGTTCGATTGGAAGACATCCGCGATCGTGACCGTTGCCATTCCGCCTTTCTCGTCGGTGAGCGTCACTTTTCCCATGTTGAGCGACGCGGTGATCGTTCCGCCGGAGACGGCTTTCAGTTCAGCCTTGCCGCCGCCTTTCTTGATCATCTTGATCAGGTCCTTTGAACTGACTCGCCCGGCGACCACGTGGTAGGTGAGAATCTTCACCAACTGATCCTTGTTCTCCGGCTTCAACAGGGTGTCCACGGTGCCCTCGGGCAACTTGGCAAAGGCCTCGTTGGTGGGCGCGAAAACGGTGAAAGGTCCAGGGCCTGACAGCGTGTCCACCAGGCTCGCAGCCTTCACCGCGGCCACCAGCGTGGTGTGGTCTGGCGAGTTCACGGCGTTCTCGACGATATTCTTGCTGGGGAACATGGCAGCGCCGCCCACTTCGGGGTCTTTCTGTGCCAGAACGTTTGCGGCAGACAGGGTGAGGGTGATGGCGGCAAGGACGGCAACAAAAATCTTTGCAGTGCGAATCATGAGATGTAGAACCTCCGTCGATAAAGTGACTACATCCCATCAACGCGCCAGCTCAGCTAATGGATTCGAGCTCGAATTGCCCGAGACGGGAAGCCTCGACGGAATCAACAATCCAGCAGAGAGTTGTCCGTGTGGAAAAAGCAGATCGTCAACGCGCACCGCGAAGTGGATCGTGCACTTGATTCGGTCGGGAACCGGGCCGCAATTGGGCGAACCCGGCAACATCGTTTAACGTATCGATAGGACACCCCGTTGCAAACGGGCACCGCATGGTAGAAGAAAAAGTCGATTCCCCATTGAGCACCACCATCAAAAAGCCCCACCACAACCGGTGGCTCCTGCTCATTGCAGCATTCAAGCTGGCCCAGGCGCTGCTCTTCATCGCCATTGGGGTGGGTGCGCTGCGGCTGGTGGGCAAAGATCTTGGCGACATCCTGCTCAAGCTGGCCAACCACTTGCGCTTCAGCCCCGAGTCGCGCTTTGTCAACTTCGTTCTCGACCGCGCAGAGTTCGTAACCGATCGGGTGTTGCGCCGCTTCAGCATTGGCCTGTTTGCTTACGCAGCACTGGGAATGACCGAGGGCATCGGCCTCTATCTGGAAAAAGCCTGGGCCGAATACATGACCCTGGTCATCACGGCATCCTTCCTGCCCTGGGAGATATATGAGGTATTCCATCGCGTCACGGCGATCCGCTCAGGCCTGCTGGTGGTCAACGTGTTCGTGTTCCTCTACCTTTTGAAGGTCGTGGTGGAGCGGGGAAAGCTAAAGCGAGGCGACGACCCACCCGTGGAATGATTCCTGCTCCGGCCACAGCCGCCGGTCCACTTGCTAACCCGTGCCCCGTGAAGCGGGGCTAACCTGCTGAATCTGTTGACACAACGAGATGGAAAGCACCCTCATCCACGAATTTCGCTTTTTATTCGCCTATCATGCGGCTGGCGTTCCTGTCTAGTAGTAGAACCAAAGGGATAAACACTACATATTGTGGTATTGGATTTTTCTTAGACTATTAGCCGAATTTCCCACAGACGGCCCAGGACTTTCCAGCTTTATCGCTATTTTTTTCGTCGCCGCGATTCAAGAACGGCTGTAGTATCGCTCATGTGGAGTCAAGTGGAGCGAAATAGAGTCCAGTGGAGTTTACTGGCCTCTTACGAAACAGGGAAAGACCGCTGCACTGACACAACAACAAGTCTACTCGCAATTGATTCCACCCACGAGGCGGACGGAAGTTGGGGAACCAGCCTGGCTAACGGCAACAGGGAAGTTCGAAAAGGGGAACCAGAGGCGGCGCGAGATTCGAATTGGGCTGCGGACGGGCAAGAGGCAGATCGGTGTTTCGGGGAAACAATCCGGCCAAGGTAGACGACAAAGGCAGATTGAAGATCCCCTCTGGGTTCAAAACGTTGCTGGACGCAGCCAATGTAACGCAGCTTTACATCACTTCAGCGGACGGAAAGAGCGCCCAGATCTGGCCGTTGCAGGAGTGGGAGAAGCGGGAAAAAGTTTTGATGGCGCACAGCGCGATGAACGACGCGGTAGAGAACTTCCTCAACCTGACCAGCTATTACGGGCAGCAGGTTGAGATCGACAGCCAGGCGCGCGTGGTGTTGCCGCAGAAGTTGCGCGACAAGGCCAGGCTGAACGCAGAAGTGGTGGTGCTGGGCAAAGTGGCCTATCTCGAAGTGCAGAACGAGAAGGAATTTGAAGCGCGTGTTGCGGGATATGAAATGACCCCGGATGACCGCAGGACAGTGGCAGAACTGATCAGCAAGATCAGTTGAAGGGCAAATACCCCCCAGGGGGAGCACATGACGAAATCGAATGAACGCCATGTGCCGGTTCTTTTGAAAGAAGCGATTGATTTTCTAAGGGTGCGCGCGGGCGGGACCTGCGTTGACTGCACGCTCGGGCTTGCAGGCCACGCAGAGCAAATCGCCAGACTGCTGGGGCCGCAGGGGCATTTGGTGGGGATAGATCGGGATGCCGAGGCGTTGGAGTTAGCCAGGGAACGGCTGGCGCACGTTAGCAGCGAGTTAGGCAGCGAAGCGCCGAAGATAACTCTGATCAACGAAGAGTTCAGCGCAATTGCAAGTCATTTGAAGCCGGCATCGGTGGACGGGATTTTAGCAGACTTTGGTGTAAGCAGCCTGCAGTTTGACCAGGCGCATAGGGGTTTTAGTTTTCAGGCTGAAGGTCCTTTGGATATGCGCATGAATACGCGGTCGGGACGGACAGCCGAACAAGTGGTGAATGAGGCGAACGAGCGCGAGCTCGCCGACCTTATTTACGAGTACGGAGAGGAAAGGAGGTCGCGGAGAATCGCCAGAGCCATTGTTCGGGGGCGGCCGGTTACAACCACTGCGCAGTTAGCACGAATTGTAACTCAAGCCGCCCCGACAATGAAACAAGAGCGCATTCATCCGGCGACACGGACCTTTCAAGCTCTTCGTATTTATGTGAACCGCGAGTTAGACGAGATCAAGGCATTGTTCGAGGCTGCACCCAAGTTGCTTAAGCCCTCCGCAAGGCTAGTGGTCATCAGCTTCCACTCACTGGAAGACCGCATCGCGAAAGACAGTCTGCGCGAAGGCGCGCAGCTGGGAATCTGGGAGATACTGACCAAAAAACCAGTTACCGCGAGCGAAGAAGAAATGGAACGCAATCCGCGCTCGCGCAGCGCCAAACTGAGAGCGGCGGAAAAGCAGGGATTAGGGATTAGGGGTCAGGGATCAGAGCCAAGGCGGCCGAGACAATAAGAGTTAGGTAGAACGGGATGGAAACTTGGGAAGCGGGGCAAAGAGATTGCGGATTTGGTGTTGTTGGCGGGGCCATTAACTGACCCCTAACCCCTGATCCCTGACCCCTGCACTTCGGAGGGATTTATGTCGGCAATCGCAGCAACCTATTTCGAGTCAGGACGCAGTCTGGGCCAGCGGATTCGCGAGAAAAACGCTGAGCTGTTAGCGCTGCAGCCACTGCGGCGGCGCGGGGTGCGGACGCCGGAGTTCTACTTTGCCCGGCACTTCGATAACTCCAGGCTGATAAAGGCGCCGGACCCGGTGCGCGTGCGAGAGATGCGCTTGTTTGCGGCGGCCATCACGACGCTCTTCTCCCTAGTAATGATCTACGGCCTGCAGCACTTCTATGCCATCGAGAGCGGTTACCGCGTGGAGGCGGAAAAGCAGGCAGTGGAACAACTGCGCGAAGAGAATCGCCAGTTGCGCTTGTCTGAGGCCCAGCTTACCCAACCGGGCCGCATTGACTCCATGGCTCGCCAGTTAGGCCTTGCGGAGCCGGCACCCGGCCAGGTGGTTCATCCGAATACCCGGCCCGATGCAACGGCGCCCGTTCTCGCCAGACTGACCCCGCCGGCGTCGGCTCGGTAGATAGAACGGAAGTTATGAACTTGGAATGCAGTTACTAAGTTCTTGGCGGGAGCTTTATAAGTCGACGAACAATGGGTGTGCCAGCTCTTCCGCCGTGGCCGACCGCGGCGGGTAAAACCTGGCATACGATGCAAGCTGGAGCAACTGGGAGTCACGATCTAGAAACTACAAAAGTTCCGGGAGCAATTTCCCATGCAGTTACCCGCACAAGCCAAACGGAGCCGCAACAACGCGACGCGCGTGATTCCTCTCAAGCGGGCCCGCTTCTGGATCATTTGCCTCTTCTTTTCTTTATGGGCTCTGGCTATTGGCGGGCGGCTGTTCTGGCTGCAGGTGGTGCGCCACAAAGAATTCCAGGAGAAGGCCGAGAGGCAGCAGTTACGCACCTTTGAAGTGGCACCGCGCCGCGGTGTGCTCTACGACCGCAACCTGCATGAACTGGCCATGACGGTGCAGGCGGATTCATTCTACGCCGTGCCCAGCGAGATAGACGACAAGTCGCGAGCGGCATGGGTGCAAGTCACCGCGCGTGCTCTCGCAACGGCGGTGCACACCGATCCCGAAGATGCGCTCACCAGCGAGTCCCAGATTGCCGAACGGCTTACCAACGGGCGCAGCTTCGCATGGGTAGCGCGCCGGGTTACGCCGGAAGTCGCGGCGCGCGTGAAGGCGCTCTCCATCAAAGGGGTTTATTCGCAGAAGGAATTCGAGCGGTTCTATCCCGACAACGAAATCGCCGCGCAGGTGCTGGGTTACGTGGGTGTGGACGATAACGGCCTGGGCGGTCTGGAGCAGAAGTACGAGCCGCAGTTGCATGGCGCGCCGGGCCGAATGTACACGGCCATGGACGCGCGCCGCAAGGTGCTTGGATCCAGCGAACACGAGCCCGAGCCGGGACAGAACATGGTCCTGACCATCGACGAGAATATTCAATTCCTCGCCGAGCGCGCGCTTGACCATGTGATGGAAAAGACCCACGCGGACAACGGCACCGTGGTGGTGCAGGATGTGCACACCGGCCAAATCCTCGCCCTCGCGATTCGCCCTACGTTCGATCCCAACCAGGCCCGCAAGACCACGCCTGCCTTGCTCAAGAACCACGCCGTCAGCGACGTATACGAGCCCGGCTCGGTGTTCAAACTGGTCACCTATTCGGCTGCGCTTGAGCAGCACGTGACTTCTCCAGACGACAAGATCGACTGCCAAGGCGGGCAGATGGCCCTTCCCGGCCGCATCATTCACGACGACAAGTCCGACCACTTTGGCGTGATCACAGTGCACGAAGCGCTGGAGCACTCAAGCGATGTGGCTGCCGTGAAACTGGCACAGAAGGTTGGCCAGGAGAAGTTTTACGAGTACATTCGCAAGTTTGGCTTTGGCGCGCGCTCGGGCCTGGAATTGCCCGGAGAGACGCGCGGCTTGTTGCAACCCATAAACAGGTGGGGCACAACGTCGTATGCGTCAATCGCGATTGGCCAAGAAGTGGGCGTGACTCCGGTGCAACTGGTTTCGATGGTTTCAACCATTGCCAATGGGGGCACCTACTTGCCGCCTCATGTGCTGATACCGGGCCAGGTTGGAAACGGGGCGCACATGGAGGGCCCGCTGCAGCCCGCAGCCTTCAGACCCGGAGAAGATTTGCCCAATCCGCTTCCGTCCGGCGCGCATCGCGTGCTCTCCGAGATGACCGCGGCGCAGATGCGCAAGATGATGGAGGGGGTGGTGCTGTTTGGCACGGGCAAGCCGGCGCAATTGAACGGGTATTCATCCGGCGGCAAGACAGGCACTGCGCAGAAGATCGACCCTGCCACGCACACCTATTCGAAGAGCATGCACATTGCCTCGTTCGCGGGCATTGCGCCGGTCAACAATCCGGTGATCTCGGTGGCGGTGGTGATCGACAATCCGCATGGCGGCTCGTATTACGGCACGGCAGTTTCCGCGCCAGTGTTTGCGGAAGTGGCGCAGCAGGTGCTTGAGTACCTGGGCGTTCCGCACGACGTTGAAGTTCACGCGCCGCGCGCAAACAGCAAGCCTGAGGCGACGATTGCCGAAGACGATGCGCACGAGCAGGGCGACGTGAATGCCATGTTTGCCGCAATCAACGATCTGCCCAGCGATGACCCGCTGCGCGCGCCGGCGGCCCAGGCAAGCGACCCGGTGGCGGCGACCGCGCAGCCAGTAAAGCAAGCGTCGAGTCTGGCGCTGCGTGCCGCTGCGAATGGCCAAACGCCAAACGCGCAGCCGGTGGCCATTGCGGACAAGTCCGCAGCGCACGAGACATCGACGCGCTCTCAGGCAGCAGCAAACGAAGTCACGGTGAGCGATGCCAAGAAGCTCAAGGTTCCATCGCTGGTTGGCCTGCCGGTGCGCCAGGTGATTGTGCAGGCTGCCGCCGCAGGCCTTGAAGTGCAGATCAGTGGCAGCGGCACGGTTCGCGAGCAAGCTCCGTCGGCCGGCACCATGGTTGCCGTGGGCACGCAAATCGCGGTGCGGTGCGGACGTTAAGCTCCTTCCGGGCAGCGATCGCTCCATTCGAGTGATTCGCCAGTCTCGAGCAGGCTCTTCAGGCTGGCAAGAATTTGCCGTAGGATGCCGGCTTCCATTCGATGCGCGTCAACTCTTCTTCTTTCTGGCGGTAAAGGAGCCGTCACTATTCTCCATAATGTCCATGCCCTTCTCCCGGAGGAAGCGCATTTGATCTTCCCTAGTGAGCGGCTTCACTGGGTTTTCGCGGGGAGCCGGCGCAATCTGGGCACCTTGAGGAAGCTTCGACCTCCTCATGAATCCTATGATTTCGCCCCAACCATTTTTCTGTGCGTAGCTGCCCTTCACATAGGGACGACCTCCATCCCCTGGCTGGAAGGGAGTTTCGAGATATAGCTTCTCATCCGTGTGAAGCTCTCTGGCGCTTCCGTCTGAATTCACATAGATGTACGCATAGGGCTCCGCTCCGACTTCATCGACGGTCGCGACGGCGAATCCGCAAGTTGGCGATTGGCTGAACAGAGCCTCGACTGGGCCGGAGGACATCTTCTTCGGGCGGTGCAGGAACCAAACAAACACGGCGACTCCTAGAGCCAACGCTACCAATCCGAGGGTTATTTGCATGCGGAGCCCCTCCCAACTGTCTAAAAACCGAGATTCCCTATCGCCACACTCCGTTGGAAAACGGAGTGCTTCTAACAAACTACAATGAAACCTAAGATGAATTGGAAAGAACTAGCTACGGAAGTAACCGCTGTCGGCACAGGCGGTGGCTCGGAAGAGCCGATAACAGGCGTCGAGTACGATTCGCGCAAAGTCAAGCCGGGCGCGGTGTTTGTGGCCATGAAGGGCGGATCGACGGACGGCAATCGCTACGTGGACAAGGCCATTGCAGCGGGCGCGTTGGGCATCATTACCGATTCATCAAACGCCTTCGATCATCTGCTTGTGTATCAGGCCGGAACCCCGGTTCTCGAAGTGGAACATGGGCGGCGCGCGCTGGCTGAGGCATCGGCGGCGTTCTTCCACCATCCCGAGCGCAAACTCGCGGTCACCGGCATTACCGGCACTAATGGCAAGACCACGACAGCCTATCTTACGGAGGCGCTGCTCAACGCGGCTGGGCGCACTACTGTGTTGGTGGGGACGATTGAATACCACGCAGCCGGCGAGGTGCGAACGAGCGTACATACCACGCCCGAGTCGCGCGATCTGTTTGAGCTGATGGCTGAGGGCGCGGCGCGAGGAGCGACTGAGCTGGTGACTGAGGTATCAAGCCATGGTCTCGACCAGGGACGCGTGCTGGGCGTGAATTTCGATGTAGCTGTGTTCACGAATCTGACTCGCGACCATTTGGATTATCACCAGACGATGGAGAAGTACTTCGCGGCCAAGCGGCTGATGTTCGATGGCTCAGTCTATCCTGCTCCGCGCGTGGCCGTGATCAACGCGATGGATGCGCGCGCCGGGGAACTTGCCGACGCCGCGCGCAAAGCCGGCGCTGAAGTATGGACCTACGGAATCGGCACGGGCGAATGGCGCGCTGCGAGTTACACGCTTAGTCCCGGCGGCGCGGTCATCGATCTCGAAACACCCGCGGGCGCGGTGCGCGTGATGTCGAAGCTGGCCGGAGAGGTGAACATTCTGAATCTGCTGGCGGCCTTCACAGCGGCCCATGCGCGCGGCGTATGCTTCGAAAAACTTGTCGAGTCTGTTCCAAAACTCCAGCCGGTTCCTGGCCGTTTTCAGTCGGTGGATGCGGGCCAACCCTTCACAGTGATTGTGGACTACGCGCACACCGACGATGCGTTGCGCAATCTGGTCGCACTTGCTCGTCAGGTGACTCAGCAAACCAGTGGCCGCGTAATTACCATGTTCGGCTGCGGAGGCGACCGTGATCGCACCAAGCGCCCCAGGATGGGCCAGGCCGCCGGCGCGGGCAGCGACTTTGTTGTGGCCACCAGCGACAATCCGCGCTCTGAAGATCCGCTTGCGATTCTCGCCGAGATTGAGCCCGGATTGAAAGCCAGCGGGGTCAAATATACGGTGGAACCGGATCGGGCCGCGGCCATCGGCATTGCCCTCAAGACCGCGCAGCCCGGCGATGTGGTTTTGCTGGCCGGCAAGGGGCATGAGAAGGAGCAGATTCTTGCCGGCCATACCATTCCATTCGACGATGCGCAGATTGCGCTTTCGGCGCTGAAGGAATTGGGCTATGGTGAATTGCAATGAACCTGACATTGGCAGAGGCGGCAATCGGCGCGGGCGCGGTGCTTGAGGCTCCGTCGGATGTGACCAATGCCGGCGCGCTCGCGGTCAGCGGCTACTCCATCGACTCGCGCACCGTGGCGGCGGGTGAACTGTTCTTTGCGGTCCGTGGCGAGCGCCACGATGGGCACGACTTTGTTGCCGGCGCGCTGGAGCGGGGAGCTATAGCGGCAGTGGTATCGAGGGCGCGCGTGGCATCGCTGCCGGACGTGGTTCTTGCGAGCCCGCTGCTCATCACAGAGGATCCGCTGATCGCGCTGCAGGCTCTGGCTGCGCATGTGCGCCGGCGATGGAGCAAGCGCGTGGTGGCGATTACCGGCTCCGCAGGGAAGACGACCACCAAAGAAGCCGTGGCGGCGGCACTGGGCGCAAAGTTCAACGTGCTCAAGTCGCGTGGAAATCTCAATAACGGATTCGGCCTGCCACTGGAGTTGCTTCGTCTGGAACCGGAGCACGATATTGCTGTGGTCGAGATGGGCATGAACCACGCGGGCGAAATTGCCACGCTGGCCCGTATTGCCGCGCCCGACTGGGGCGTGGTGACCAACGTAGGTACGGCGCACATTGAAAACTTTACCGATGGGCAGGCGGGCATAGCGCGTGCCAAGCTCGAGTTGGTGTTGGCGCTTCCGCCCAGCGGCGTGGCATTTCTGAATTGCGACGATCAGTATGTTTCTCAATTTGGCCGTGACTTTCCTGGCAGCGTGGTTTACTTTGGCGCTGGTCCTTGCGCCGATCCGCAGACGGTAGAAGCGAGCGAGGATGCGGCGGGGCTGCACATCCGGTATCGCGCCGGCGAGCGCACAGGCGAATTCACCTTGCAATTGCTCGGCAAACACAACGCGTCGAATGTCATGGCCGGGCTCGCTGTCGCCCTGGAAGCCGGGGTTGACTTGGCCGATGCAATCGCCGTGCTCGCCGCACTCACCGCGGGAGACAAGCGCGGACAGGTGATCGAGATCGACGGCGCAACCATTCTGAACGACTGCTACAACTCGAATCCCGAGGCGCTTCGCTCCATGATTCGCACGCTGGCCGCGCGGCCTGCCGAGCGCCGCATTTTGCTGGCGGGCGAAATGCTCGAACTCGGCGAGTATGGCTCGGCGATGCATGCTGCCTGCGGCATCACCGCTGCAGAGGCGGGCCTTGACCTGGTCGCCGGCGTTCAAGGCAACGCTGTGCATCTGGCTGCCGCGGCCTGCGCCGGCGGGGTGGCATCGCTTTTTTTGCCTAACGCCGAGGAAGCCGGACGGTGGCTCAGGCAGACGATGCGTCCGGGAGACGTGGTGCTGGTGAAGGGCTCGCGCGGCGTGCACCTGGAGCGGGCCATCGCGATTGTTACAAGCGGAGCCGCTGCGGTGGATGAGCAATGACTCGTCACAAGTGGACGGCCATGGTCGCCGTCGTGCTCGTATTTTTGTTGCGCCTCTCCGCGTTTGCCGTCGATCCTGCATGGACCAGGTCTATCCCGCCGTTTCGCATCGCGGGCAATCTTTATTATGTAGGCAGCGAAGATCTATCTGCCTATCTCTTCGTCACTCCCAAAGGCAACATCCTCATCAACAGCACCCTCGCCGGCAACGTACCGCTGATCAGGCGAAATGTGCAGGCGCTCGGCTTCCGCTTCAGCGACACCAAGATCCTGCTTATCAGCCACGCGCACTATGACCACTGCGGCGGAAGCGCGCTCATCAAGCAATTGACCGGCGCAAAATACTTTGTGATGGACGGCGATGTTCCGGTGGTCGAGTCGGGCGGCAGGGCGGACTTTCAATATGGCCGCGACCCGACCATGTATTTCGCGCCCGCCAAAGTCGATCGCGTGCTGCACGACGGGGATACGGTGAAGCTGGGCGAGACAGTGCTTACTGCTCACCTGACCGCCGGCCACACTCGCGGTACAACTACCTGGACCTCCGACGAAATGGATGAAGGGAAGCTGCTGCATGTGGTCATCGTCGGCGGACCCAATCTGAATCCACGCACAAAGCTGGTTGGCAACCGCGCCCACCCCCAGATCGCCAGCGATTTCGAACATGGTTTTGTGGTGCTGAAGAGCTTGCCATGCGACGTGTTTCTGGGCGCTCATGGCAGTTATTTCGATCTGATGGAGAAGCTTGCGCGGGTGAAGAATGGAGAGCACGGCGTATTCATCGATCCCGACGGCTACAAAGCCTATATTGCCGATCGCGAGCAGGCATTCGAGGCGGAGCTGAAACGCCAGTCCGCGCCACGCCGGCGGGTCGGAGTCTCATTTTGATGTTCAGGAACCCGAGGGCGGGTTCAGATTTGGCGCGGCTAGCCCGGTGCGACCTTACACATCGTTTGGCTTCCCGCTCGACAGCAGGTCGTATGGGACGTGGAACATGGTCGCGATCTGATCTGGACGCAGACCAGCCGCGATCAACCTCTGGACCATTTCCACCTGTCTTGCTTTGTATTCTTCGGTTGGTACGAACTGTTCTGCGACGAGGTCGTCCTTGGCTCCCATGCTGCGGCGGAAGGGTTCAACTTTTCGTTTCGCCATCACCGGCCCTCGTTTGGAGATTACAGGAGTTCCGGTACAAACGATACCCTAGTTGGTAAACGGCGCAGTTCTCCTCTTTAGCCTGCCAACCTTGTAAAATCACACTGAATCCCGCCTCGTTCCGGCTCTGGAGGCCACTTGCTTTACTGGCTGCTCTACGAAAAGCTTTACCCGTTCTTCCGTCCTTTTCGCATCTTCCGCTACCTCACCGTACGCACCGCATTTGCCTCGCTTACCGCGCTGCTGATTGCTTTGTTTATCGGCCCATGGGTTATTCAGAAGCTGCGCGAGTTCCAAATCGGGCAGTTCGTCCGCGACGACGGTCCGCAGTCGCACCTGAAGAAGACCGGCACGCCGACCATGGGCGGCATTCTGATTGTTATTGCCATTGTGCTGCCCACGATACTCTGGACCGATCCTTCTAACCCGTTTGTATGGGTGGCAGTGTTTTCAACTCTCGCCTTTGGGGCCATCGGTTTTGCCGATGACTACATCAAGGTGGTCAAGCGCCGCAGCCTGGGATTGACGGCGCGCGCGAAGCTGTTCTGGCAATCGCTGGCCGGGGCTGCCGTGGCCATCGTGCTTGTGTTTCTCGAGCAGTTCCGAGTTTTTTCCACGCGTCTGACTGTGCCGTTTGTGAAGCAGTGGCGGCCGGATCTGGAATGGCACCTGTGGCCCGCAACTCTGCCGGGCTTGGCGCTGCTGGTCTTTGTGCCGTTTGTCGTGTGGGTGATCGTCTTCCTGATGGGCACCACCAACGCCGTCAATCTCACCGACGGTCTCGACGGCCTGGCCATTGGATGCACCATCATCGCCGCCGGTGCGCTTACGGTCCTCACCTACGTCAGCGGCAACGTGGTCTTTGCCGACTATCTCGAGCTGCAGCACATGCCGCGCGTGGCCGAGGTCACTGTCTTTTGCGGGTCGATGGTGGGAGCATCGATCGGTTTCCTTTGGTATAACGCACATCCTGCCGAGATCTTCATGGGCGACGTGGGTTCGCTGGCGCTGGGCGGCGCCATCGGGACGGTGGCTATCATCATCCGCCAGGAACTGCTGCTGCCCTTTATCGGCGGCATCTTCGTGCTGGAAACTCTGAGCGTAATTTTGCAGGTGGGCAGCTACAAGCTGCGCAATGGAAAGCGTATCTTCAAGATGGCGCCCCTGCATCATCACTTTGAGCAGTTGGGCTGGAGCGAGTCCAAAGTCATTGCCCGCTTCTGGATCGGCGCCCTAGTGTTTGCATTGTTTGCACTCACCACGTTGAAACTCCGCTAGACACGGCCCGCGCGCGGCGCCCAACGGTGCACAATAAAAGAGTCGCGCAGGCCAGAGGAAAGATTCCGATGATGGAACTCAAAGGCAAAAAAGTTCTGGTTGTGGGCCTGGGGAAATCCGGCCTTGCGGCAGCCCTGTTTCTGCGCCGGCGTGGCGCTCATGTAACGGTCTCCGACGTGCGCAGCGCCGAGGCGCTGGCCAAGGACATTCCCGCGCTGCTCGACGAAGGCATTATGGTCGAGACCGGCGGCCACGGCCTGCTTACCTTCCGCCGCCAGGATCTCATCGTCGTCAGTCCCGGCGTGCCCCTGAATACCCCCGAGCTGGCGCAGGTGAAGAGCTTTGGCCTGCCGGTGATCGGCGAGCTGGAGCTGGCCGCGCGATTCCTCAAGGGCAAGACGTTGGCCATCACCGGCTCCAACGGCAAAACCACCACAACAGCACTGGTGGGCGAAATTCTTGAGAAGGCCGGCATGCCCACGCTGGTAGGCGGCAACATCGGCGTGCCCGTGGTCGCGCTCATCGACAAAAGCACCGACGAGACCTGGTCGGTGCTCGAAGTATCGAGCTTCCAGCTTGAAAGCACGGAGCGTTTTCACCCCGCCATCGCCGTAATACTGAACATCACGCCCGACCATCTTGACCGTCACGGCAGCTTTGAAAACTATGCGCTGGCGAAGGAGCGCATCTTCGCCGCGCAAAATGAAAATGACTGCTTGATCTTAAACGCCGACAATGCGCGCGCCGCGCAGGCCGCCGCCCGCTCCGTGGCCAGGGTCTACTTCTTTTCCGTCGAGCACTCGGTTCTGCAAGGCGCGTGGGTGGAGGATGGCTTTCTCGTCTATCGCGCCGCGAAGGGCGACCTTGTTGAGAAGATCATGCCTTTGAGCGGCGTTCCGCTCAAAGGCGCGCATAACGTTGAGAATGTGCTGGCCGCCGTATGCGCCTCGCGCCTGGCGGGGGCCACCGCAGAGCAGGTTCGCAGCGGCGTGGAAAGCTTTCAAGCGGTCGAGCATCGCCTTGAATTCGTCGCAAAAATCAACGGCGTCGACTTCTACAACGACTCCAAGGCCACCAACGTGGATGCAACGGCCAAAGCGGTCGCGTCCTTCTCGTCGGGGATTCACTTGATCCTGGGCGGCAAGGACAAGAACTCAGACTATACGCAACTTGCGCAACTGCTGCGCGCGCGGGTACGGGCTGTCTACACGATCGGTTCGGCGGCGGCCAAGATCGAAGGCGAACTGCGCGGCGTGGTGTCCATTCTTTCCTGCGAAACGCTTGACAAAGCGGTGAGCGCGGCAGCTTCCGCGGCGCGGCCCGGCGAGGTGGTGCTGCTGGCGCCGGCCTGTTCAAGCTTTGACCAGTTCGAAAACTACGAGCAGCGCGGCAAAGTATTCAAGGATCTCGTCAACGAGCGGCGGGGGTGGAAGGTATGGCAGCACGCGTAGGGATCGACAAATGGCTGTTCTTTACCACGCTGCTGCTGGTAGTGGTGGGCCTGGTCATGGTGTTTTCCGCCTCGGCCGTGGTAGCGCAGGAGCGCTTCAACTCGCCTTACGCGTTTGTCGGCCGTCAGGCAGGGTGGGCCGTGGCCGGAGTGCTGGCCATGCTGGTTCTCATGCGCGTCGACTCCAATTTCTATAAGTCGAAACAGTTCATCTATGGCGCCCTGGGCATTACCACCTTGCTGCTGCTGGCGGTTTTCTTTTTCCCCGGCTCGCACGCGGTGCATCGCTGGATTCGCTTTGGCGGGTTCTTCACCTTTCAGCCTTCTGAACTGGCCAAACCCGTCGCCGTCCTGTTCCTGGCCTGGTTTCTGCATACGCGCCTTGACGCCATGCGCGACTGGAAGCACACCCTGCTGAAAGCCGCCGCCATGCCGGTGCTGTTCATTCTGCTGATCGTGAAGGAGCCGGACCTGGGCACCGCGCTTGTCGTCTTTGGCGTCACCAGCCTCATGCTGCTGCTGGCGGGCATGGAGTGGAAGTATTTGCTGGTGGGGCTGGGAGTTTCGCTGCCCCCTCTAGCGGCGCTACTGATACTGGTTCCGTGGCGGTTCAAGCGCATGCTCGTGTTCTTCAATCCTGAATCCGACCCGCAAGGCGCGGGCTTCCACATCAACCAGTCGCTCATCGCTGTAGGCACTGGCGGCTTCACCGGCCGCGGCTACATGGAAGGCATGCAGAAGCTCTTCTACCTGCCCGAAGCCTCTACCGATTTCATTTTCGCCAATATTGCCGAGGAACTCGGCTTCATCGGCGCCATTCTGATCGTGCTCCTGTTCGTCGTCTTCGGCGCACGCGGCTTGCGGGCAGCTTTTCGCTCGCAGGATCCGTTTGCGCGCCTGGTCGCCTTTGGCATCACCACGACGATTTTGCTACAGGCGTTTTTCAACATAAGCGTCGTGCTGTCGCTGGTGCCGACTAAGGGAATTCCGCTGCCTCTGATCTCTTCGGGCGGAACGTCGGTCTTCGTAACCCTGGCCAGTATTGGCATTTTGCTCAACATCACGCGAAAAGCGGAGTGAAAAGGGCAGGGAACAGGGACAAGAGACTAAAGGACTAGGGAACTGAGGGACTACTAGACACCGAAGCGCCTGCGCCGTTTACAGAGAAGGCAATTGGAGGTTCTACCCTCCAGGAGAAGGGAGTTGTTCCTCAAGAGCGACGCCTTGACACCTTATTCGGGCACCCAGGAGTTGTCTTTATGAAAAAGAAAGCGGACTACCAAGTTTTTGAAGCCCTTAACCCGTACTTCAAAGTTGTCTTGAGAGGGCTGAGTGGGCTGGTTGACGGGGAACATTTCTTCGATACCTTTGCCGATGACGCGATCTTCGAGTCCCGTTATCACTTCCCGGGTTGGCCTGTAACGATTCAAGGCAGGGCCAATCTGATGGCCAGCCTCTCTGGATATGGGAAGACGATAAAGATTCACTCTGGCAATGCGCTTGTCGTTCATCGCTCTGAGGTCAGCCGCGTCGTGGTCCTCGAGTATGAAGTGCATGGCAAGATTCTTTCAAGCGGCGCGCCCTATGACAACAGACTCATCTCGGTTGTTACAATTGAGGATAGAAAAATCGTCTATTGGAGAGACTATATGGACTCATTAGCTGCCTGGACGGCACTGAATGGTTCTTAGAGAGTGAGGTACTGCAGGGGGCCACATCCTTGCCGTCCGCCGCGGCGGATTTTGCGGCAAGGTTGGGATACCTCGAACCCCAACCACATGCCCGCTCATGCAATTGCATTTGATATCTGTTTTTTAGTCACAACCTAGTCGACCAGGATTAAAGGTTTCCACTTGTCGAATCTCCGTGTACTGATTGCCGGTGGCGGCACTGGCGGCCACATCATTCCGGCGCTGGCCGTGGCGCGGGAACTCGTGGCCCGCTACGACGCCGAAATTCTCTTCGTCGGCACGCCGCGCGGCATGGAGAATCGCCTTGTTCCAGCCGCGGGCTTCCGGCTGGACCTTATCCGCATCGGCCAGCTCAAGAACGTCAGTCTCGCCACGCGCCTGCGCACCCTCATGAATCTTCCCCGCAGCATCCTCGCCTGCCGCCAGTTGATTTATGGCTTCCAACCCGGCGTCGTCTTCGGCGTGGGCGGTTACGCATCCGGACCGGCCATGGCCGCGGCGCTCTGGACCCATGTACCCACAATGTCCTTTGAACCCAACGCCATGCCGGGCCTGGCCAATCGGCTGGTGGGCAAACGAGTGCAAGCCGCGGCGGTCAACTTTCCCGCTGCGTGCAAATGGTTCCGCAACTGCGAAGTGACGGGAATTCCAGTGCGCCCGGAGTTTTTTGCGCTGGAACCCCCGAGTGCCAATGCGCCCCATCTGCTGGTCTTTGGAGGCTCGCAGGGTGCGCGCATTTTCAACACGAGCATGCCGCAGATCATCCGAGCGCTGCTCGATGCGGTCCCTGGGCTTACCGTGCTGCACCAAAGCGGCGTGCGGCACCTGGAAACAACCCAGGCAGCCTATGCTGCCTCAGGAGCCGATCCTGTGCGCTGGCGAGTCGAGCCATTCGTCGACGATATGCCGGCACGCTTTGCCGAAGCCCACATGGTAATGGCGCGCAGCGGAGCTTCTTCCGTAGCCGAACTGGCCGCGGCCGGCAAGCCGAGCCTCCTGGTCCCGTTTGCCGCCGCGGCAGACCAGCACCAGAAACGCAACGCCGAAGCCATGGTTGAAGCCGGGG
This sequence comes from Occallatibacter sp., assembly GCA_050013495.1. Classification (GTDB taxonomy): domain Bacteria; phylum Acidobacteriota; class Terriglobia; order Terriglobales; family Acidobacteriaceae; genus Telmatobacter. Next base: position 24,304 of record JBEKFD010000029.1, read on the forward strand.
CGGCTGTAATGCTGGAAGAACCCGACCTCGCGGTGAAGGGAAGACTGCTGAAAGCTCTAACTGGCCTGCTCACGAACCGGGAACGGCTCATGGCCATGGGAACTGCAGCCCGGACGCAGGCTCATCCCGACGCCGCCGAGCGCATTGCCGACCGGTTGGCGGCCTTTGCGCCCAAGCTGAGCGAATCCAAAAACACGACCACGCCTGCCCGCTGAACCGCCGCTCCGACAGGGCGCACTATGCGTAGGCTGGTTCATAATTTCCGAAGTGCAAGCGCAGATCCTTCGACTCCGTTCGGCGCAAAAGCGCGCCGAATTACGCTCAGGAAGACAGTGTTTTGCTTATCAACTTCGGACCCACCACACCAGCGACACAAACACAAAGCCCGTTCGCCGAAGCGAACGGGCTTTGCTGTGGATTCCGCAGAGATCTGGGGTCAAGCTGCGGAACCATCTATCTTACCGGTGACCGCCGCCGCCATGGCCGCCACCGCCGCCGCGTGCGCCACCGCCGCTGAAGCCGCCACGTGCTGCACCGCCGCTATATCCACCGCGGGCTGCCCCACCGGCATAACCGCGAGCCGCTCCACCACCAGCGTAACCACGGGCTGCTCCGCCTGCGTAGCCTCTTGCTACGCCACCGTAAGCACCTCGTCCCGCATATCCACCGCGTGCGCCGTATGCGTATCCGCCGCGGCCGTAGCCGTATCCGCCGCGTCCATAAAAGCCGCGACCGTATCCATATCCGCGTCCCCAGCCCCAGCCGTACCACGGGCCGACGCCCAGGAAGAGACCACCGTTAAACCACTGCGGCCCGTAATAGCCGTAAGGCGCGCAGGCGTAGGGGTAATAGGAGTAATAACCCCACTCGCAAGCCGGAGGACCGTAGTCTGCGGGAGCGGCAACGACTTCGGGACCAACTCCAACCCCGACAGCCACTTGAGCCTTTGCTGCCGTTGCCGCGAACGGCAGAGCCATGAGAAACATTGCAAACAGAACCAGGCGAAATCTCTGCATAAATCCTCCTCGTGCTGCCCTTGTCCTGTTCTGTCTGGACCGGGGACCCGGAGTTACCCTCCGTCCTCAGCACTTGCCGGCTTCCGGGCTTGCTCGCCCCTCACCGGCTTCTGGTATTTAGAACAGCAAATGTGCAGATAAGTTGCGGTCCTCTCAGAAAGAATCGTTCATCGCAAGATAAGGGGCAAGGATTATTCGCCGCAGTGCCCCGCCCGAGGTAATCCCGTAGGTGTCCCATCCTTGGCACGTTCTGGTTCTTGTGCCAAGGGTGAGCTGGCTCGTAACTCCAATAAATCTAGAGACTAGGAGTTTCGACCCGTACGACTGACAATCCCTGGAATCAGCTTCCAGGCACGCCCCAAAAAGGCGGCCCCTCCGGGTAGGAGGGGCCGTCGAGTTCAAGCAGGCAATCAGGCAGAGAGCTTACCTGCGGAAGTGTTCATGACCACGGTCAAAATGGTCAAAATGCCGGTCGAAGCCGCGATCGTAGCGGACCACCGGGCCGAAATAGCGGCCGCCGCCAAAGTGCCAGTACCCCGGAACCCAATAGCCATTGGCCATGTAGCCGGCTGTCCAGATGTATCCCGGTCCTGGGCAGGGCGGAACGTAAGCCACCGGTCCGCGCACATAAATTCCAAACTCGGCTGCCTGCGCCGTTGTCGCTCCAACGGCCGCAACGCCAGCCACCATTGCTGCACCCAACATCCAATTGCGCATGCTGCCCATAACCCCTACCTTCCGCCGGCTCATTCAAGAGATCAGAGATCAGGGATCAGAGATCAGAACTTGACGCCCGGCCCGGCTTCTGTCCGCTTGGGGCTTGTCTCTTGCTGCCCGTTCCGGCGAGCCGGTTATGTACTGATTCAACAGAGGTTGCAGCGAAAGGTTGCGGCCTAAAACGAAAATAGACAGGCGCAACTTTTCGAATTTTGCCGGGTCTTGAGCATGGCTAAAGGGACAGCGAGTAGGAGGCCGAACAGGAGCCGGGCCCCGATGGTACCCTGAATCTTCGTATCAATGTTCACAACCTCACAGCACGCGCACTTCATCGGCATCGGCGGCATCGGCATGAGCGGTATTGCGGAGATTCTGCTCAGCCTGGGCATGAAGGTCTCCGGCTCCGACCTGCGCCGCGGGCCGATGACGGACCGGCTGGCCACGCTGGGCGCAATCATTTACGAAGGCCATGACGCGAGCCACGTGGGAGCGGCCACGGTGGTTGTGACCAGCTCAGCCGTGAGCCCGCTGAACCCAGAGGTGCTGGAAGCGATCTCGCGGAAGATTCCTGTGATTCAGCGTGCGGAGATGCTGGCCGAGCTTATGCGCCTCAAGTACGGCATCGCCATAGCCGGCATGCACGGGAAAACAACCACCACGTCCATGGTGGCCTCGGTGCTCTCGGCCGGGGGACTCGATCCGACCGTTGTCGTCGGAGGCCGTGTGGACGCGCTCGGCTCGAACGCTCGGCTCGGCACCACGCAATTTCTCGTGGCAGAGGCCGACGAGAGCGACCGCAGCTTTCTCAAGCTATCGCCCATTCTCGCCGTTGTCACCAACCTCGACCGCGAGCACATGGACTGCTACAAGGACATGGCCGACGTGGAGCGCGCCTTCCTCGACTTCATGGACAAGGTGCCGTTTTACGGCGCCGTTACGGCCTGCGTGGACAACGCGCTGCTCAAGGGAATCCTGCCCCGCGCGCGCCGCCGCGTCTTCACTTATGGAGTGGAGAAGGACGCCGATTATCGCCTGGAGTTTCTCGCTGCGCCGCAGGGCCGGTTCGCGCAGTTTTTAGTACATACCAAGGCCGGGCCGCTGGGGCCGTTTGAGCTGCATGTGCCCGGCCGCCACAACGTACTCAACGCGACCGCAGCCGTCGCCATCGCCTGCCAGCTTGAGGTTCCTGCCGAAAAGATCGCCGAGGGGCTGAATCGTTTTCGTGGTGTGGACCGTCGATTCCAGACGCGCGGCCAGGCTCGCGGCATCACCGTTGTGGACGATTACGGGCACCATCCCACAGAGATTCGCGCCACGTTGGCCGCGGCGCGCGAGTGCGGTTACAAGCGCATTCACGTTGTTTTTCAGCCGCACCGGTACACGCGCACGCTCGATCTTCTCGACCAGTTCAGCACGGCGTTTGCCGATGCGGATACGGTGATCGTGTTGCCCATCTACGCGGCCAGCGAAGAACCGATTCTCGGTGTGACTGCGGAGGCGCTGGCGGCCAGGATCGAAGGACCGCAGGCGCAGTTTGTCGCAGATTTTCCCGCTGCCATCGCGGCCGTGGTCGTCTCAGCCCAGGATGGCGATCTGATTCTCACCCTCGGCGCGGGGAACGTAAGCCAGCTCGGTCCGCAGATTCTGGCGGCGCTCGGAAAGGCCTAAAGTGCCCCGGAACTCAGTCGGCATCTGCAATCGGCGCAATGGCGTTCAACCTTGAGCGCAGCAATTCAGGCAGCGTCCACGCGTTCGACAGCGAGGCGCAGCCCCATCGCTTTGAGGATGGCGGACAAGCTCCGAAGCTCCGGATTTCCTTGTTCTGATAGCGTGCGATAGAGCTGGGTCGGGTTCAGATTCGCTTTTTCCGCCACGGTTTGCACACCTCCGAAGGCCTTCGTCATCTGACGCAGGGCAATAAGCAGTTCGCCCTGCTCCCCGTCTTCCAAAATTCTGTTCAGTAGTTTGATAGCGTAGCCCGGATCTTCCTTGAATAATTCAGCCATCGCTTCGTCGTGACTTCTGTCTCTCATCGCTCTTGCCTTCCCTGCCAGTTCAGCCAATATTCGCAAGCTCGGTCGATGTCCGCATCCTGCGTTCGTTTGCTGCCTCCGCAAAGCAGCAGGATCAACTGAATTTCGGCCGTCACGTAATAAATCCGATAGCCTTGTCCAACGTCGATCCGCATTTCCCAAACTCCATCGCGGCAAAACTTGTGATCGCCAAAATTGCCCAACTCCATCCGGTTGATTCTCCGGTCAACGGCAATCTTCGCTGTTATGTCCCGGGGTTGGCGCCGCCATTCGATGAATACATCCCTCTTGCTCTGAGTCAGGTAATGGCGAATCTCATACGCGCTCCGATTGTCGTTTATAAACGAATTGCTGTCAATCATCTGCCGATCGCGACCGATCTCTGATCCCCTACCCCCAATCCCTGCTTCCGCCCCGTTACAACCTGGATTCCCCCTTCTCTGACTGCGGAAAAAGCCCATGGAGCGCGGCCTATAGTGAAGGCTGGCGGCTCTCCACGACCCCTGCTCAGGCGTGATTAACCAAGGTAGAAATCAATCTCGACCCCTCATTTTTGAGGATGAAGCGCCCGGCGAATCCCGCTTTCGCCGCGTGCAGGAAACTGTGCCTCCGAACGGACGCGTCCGCCGCGGCTCGCCCGGCATGCCGGTGGATATGAGCGACCCCGAGGACGAAGATCTTCCGCGCGCAGGCACACGCTTTGGGAGCAGAGAAGATCGATTTGCCGAACCGAGCGGCCCCTGGTGGCGTCCTACCTCGACCATTGGCCGTGTCTTTCTCGGACTGGGAATCCTGATTGTTCTGGGCGGCTTTACTGCCAGTGCGATGGCGCTGAAAACTTACCTCGGCCGCGACTCCCGTTTCCGCATCGCCGGGGCCGGCAACATTGAAGCCACCGGGCTGACGCAGGTGAGCCGCGCGGAGATGCTGCCCGTCTTCGGCGAAGACATTGGCCGCAACATTTTTTTTGTTCCACTCAACGAGCGGCGCAAGCAGCTTGAGGCGATTCCCTGGGTTGAGCGCGCAACCGTGATGCGCCTGCTTCCCGACCAGATTCATGTGACCATCGTGGAGCGCGAGCCGGTGGCCTTCGTGCGCCAGGGCCAGCAGGTCGGCCTGGTGGACGCGGACGGCGTACTGCTCACCATGCCGCCGGCCATGATGGCGCAGCACAACTACTCGTTCCCGGTGGTCACGGGCATCGATCCCAGCCAGCCGCTCGCCATGCGCAAGGCGCGCATGGCGGTCTACGAGCGCCTGCTGGGTGAACTGGACGCCAACAACCAGCACCTCTCCGAACAGATTTCCGAAATCGATTTGACCGATCCGCAGGACGCCCGCGTGTTGATGCCTGAGCAGGGAACCGACATTCTGGGCCACTTCGGCGA
>JBEKFD010000030.1:0-34282 GCA_050013495.1 Occallatibacter sp.
GAGAGGGACGGCGGCCGATCTCTGGGGCAGGCTCAACTCATCGCTGGCCTCGGGTACCCACGGCCTCTCCGCCAAAGCGTGACCCTATCCTCACGCCTCAATTCGCAACATACAAGGGTGCCCCGGTCGTGTCCTGACAAAACGTCGAGTTATTCAGAGCTTCCCTAGAAGACACACTGAAGTCCGGATGGATTTCGGCGAAAGCTAGGGAATTGTCACGCTGATCATATTGGAAGGCGTGCTTTCGGCCCCGGAATCGTCGACACTCTCCACAATGTAATCGTAAGTCTGCCCGCTCTGGACGGTTCTGTCGACATATGCCGTTTGCGGTTCGCCGGACGAACCTAGCAGTTGAAAACTGGAACTGCCCGCTGGTGCTCGATAGACGCTGTAGGTTACGACAGGATCAGCGGAACTACTTGGCGCATCCCAGCTCAATTCGACATAGGGGGACGTGCCCGTGCCGCTAAGTCCGATCACGGCCGGAGTGCCGGTCGAGGAGTTGCTGGCGATGGTAATGCTACCCGTCGCCGCACCGACAGCTTTGGGATTGAATTCGAAGCTTAGCGTTGCAGTCTCATTCGGCGTCAAAGTGATTGGGAAGGCGCCCGCTGACATCGCGAAGCCCGCACCGGTCAATGTCGCCGCGCTGATTATTACTGGCGCGGTGCCTGTGGATTTCAAGATTACAGATTGCGTTGCCAGGGTGTTCACCTCGACATTGCCAAATGCAACGCTGGATGCGTCGATGCTCAGAGTTCGAGTTCCAGGAGTCAACTGCAACGGAGCGGTCTTTGAAATGCCGCCCGCACTCGCCTCGAGTATCACCGTCTGTGGCGACCCAACGGACGAGATGACGGCGATGAACCCAGCGCCGCTCGCGTTCGCAGGCACCGAGATTGTTGCGGGTAGCGTAACCGCTGAATTATTGCTTGATAATTCCACAGTCAGGGCGCCCACTGCGGGCGCATCCAGCGTTACCGAGCAGGGAACCGAGCCTGATCCCGTGATAGACGCGCTGCTGCAGGATAGTGCGCTTACCGCCGGCGGGCTCTGTTCCTTAAAGGTATAGTCGACATATTGCGTTCCTCCGATGCCCTCCGAGAAGAGCCGGGCGTACACAGTCGCACCTTTCGCCGACAGGCTTGTTATGGTGGCTGAAGTTCGCGAGGTCAGGCCCGAGCTATAGAGGCTGCTCGACCCCGGCCCGCTGAGGCCCAGCCAGAGTGCGTAGTTTGTAACTCCTATGCCAGGCGTCCAACTGAAGGTCACTTCGGAAATGCCAAGCTTGCTGCCCGGCGTGGGTGAGGTTAGGGCAGCGGGCGTGAGGGCAGCCTCGGTGTAAGTGTAGTCGCTGTGGTACCAGACTCCGCCGATCTCGGAGAACAGGCGCGCATAGATCGGCGCCCCTTTCGACGGTAAGTTGGCCACGGTGGCCGACGTTGCTGTGGTTAGACCCGAGTTATAAAGGCCGCTCGATCCAGGCCCGTTGAGGCCCAGCCAAAGGTCGAACTCAGTGGCCCCGGCCGTCCACGTGAATGTCACGCTGGAACTGGCAAGCGTGCCACCCGGCGCGGGAGACGTCAGCTTGCTTTGCCCAAACAGCGCGACGGGGAAACAGAGGAGCAACACCAGCGCAAACATGCGACGGCGAATTTGATCGCAACCAATTGAAACAGGTTGATCTTCCCACAAAACTCTGTTGCAGGAAGAGATTTGAAGTGCCGAGAATTCGCAGGCTGATGAAAGGCCAGCCATACTGTTGCTCACGATTTCACTCCTGCGAGCGCCGGCCTCACTCAAGCGTTTACACGGCTTCAATCGCCATATCGGGATGCTTACCGTGAGACTTTAGCACTAGGAACGAAAATGCGGGACACCAGTCATGGTTACTTATGGAGGACTTTAGTGTTATACATAGCAATTTAGTGGCGACCTTGTGGTTCGAATATCGTGGTTAATTCGTAGCTATTGACGGTGCGGGAGATGCGGAAAAACGGCGACAGGATCAATATCTCCATGGAGGCGGCCGAGGTGGGGATGAGCAGGGAACACCTGTCTCGCCGTTACGATCATCTTTTCTCGGCCTACGCGTGATGTATGCGCTCGTGCTTATCGTCCTAAATCAGGGCAGGCATACGTTACGCCCAGAGGCTTTCTGCATCTGAAGCGAATTCCTGAAGTCTGGCGCGTCATGACGAAGGCAATCCTCCCGGAATCGGAGAAACAAATTAGGCGCACTCAATTCCTGCAAGGAGAATCGGCACAGAGCCATGGGCGAGCCAGCAGAGATTGGCATAAATCGTTGCATACCCCTTTCCCAGGACCTATAGTCGGAGATCGGACTGTCCCAATCTTCCACCACCCAGGGGTATCGAATGCCTGTCACCTTCTTGCGCTTCGCGCATCTTTCCGTTGCCCTGCTGGTTGCCGTCCCATGGCTGCAAGCGCAACATAGCGCATCGACTGAGTTGAAGTACCAGTTGCCACCGGACGTCATGGTCAAGCTGGTGGACGCTTCGCCTACTCCAGAGATCGGCCTTTCGCCCGCGCAGGGAGCAGGACCGCGGCGCCTGCTGATCCAACAAAGCTCATCGCTGCCAACCATCGCCGATCTGGCCGAACCGGAATTGCGGCTGGCCGGGTTGCGCTTCAACCCGAAGGTTGGCGCGCCCAGCCGTACACGCTACTTCGTCTCGCTCAAGCTTCAGACCTTGCCCACCGCTGGAGCCAGCGCCACGCCTGCGGTCGCCATCACTGGCCTGCCGGCTAAGCTCCGCGTTCTTTCGACGGATTGGTCTCCCGACGGGCAGCACATTGCCTTGGTCAATGCAGGCGTTGGAGTCAAGACCAGTTCGAGTTTTCAAGATGCCGCGGGCCTCAGTCTCTGGATCGTCGATGTGGCCAGGGCGAGCGCCGAGCTGTTGCCGGGAGTGCGCCTCAACTCCGTGCTTGCCCACCCGATCTCGTGGTTGAGCAACCGGTCCCTGGCTGTGCTCACGGTGCCATCGAACCGCGGCTCCGCGCCTGTGCGCTCGGAAATTCCCACCGGCCCCGTGGTCCAGGAAAATGAGGGGCGAGCTACGCCCGCACCCACCTATGAAGACCTGCTGAAGACTCCGGCCGACGAAAGCACCTTTGAGTTCTACGCAACGTCGCAAATCTCTGTAGTGACGATCAGCGGAGGCGCTTTCAGAAAGCTGGGGAAACCGGGCGTCTTCGCCAGTCTGGAGTCGTCGCCCGATGGAAAACACGTCCTTGCGGAAGAGCTGCATCGGCCATTCTCCTACACCCAAACTTACGACCGCTTCCCGCAACGGCGCGAAGTCTTCAACATTGCCACGGGCGAAGCCAAAGTGCTGGATGATGCCCCTCTGATTGACAATCTGCCCATCGACCGCGATGCTGTTGAGCCCGGCCCCCGAGCATTCGGGTGGCGCAGTGACCACCCCGCAACCATCTACTGGGTGCAGGCCGCGGACGGGGGCGACCCCAAGCGCGAAGCCACCGTGCGCGATCGCGTCTACACGCAAGGCGCGCCCTTCAACGGAGACGCCAAACCGATTGCCGAATTGGCTCTTCGTTTCCGCGGCATCGCCTGGGGAGATGACCATGTTGCTCTGGTCACGGAGGCTCGCTGGAAGGACCGCAAAATGATTCTTGCCGCACTGGACCCAGCGACGGGAAGGATGACTCAGCTCTACCAGGGCTCCATGCAGGACCGTTACCACGACCCTGGGCACCCAATGCTTGAGCGCAACGCTCAAGGTCATCCGGTTCTTCACTTCACGCCGGACCATCAAGGCATTTATTTTTCAGGCCAGGGCGCTTCACCCAAAGGGGACGCGCCGTTTGTCGCCATCATGCCCGTGAATGGCGGAGAAAACCCTACAGAAAAACGCATCTGGCAGTCGCAGGCTCCGTTCTTTGAGGTTGCAAATGCAGTCATCGATTCCGCAGCCTCAACAGAAATCCTGGCTCGCCGTGAATCAGTGGAACAAAGCCCGAATTACTTCCTGACTGCGCTACTGTCGGACCACCTGGCTTCGGATTCAACGACGAGCCAATGGAAGCCCGTAACCAGCTTTGCCAACCCGTATGCCGGGCTGCCGATGCCATCGCACCAATTGCTGCAATACAAGCGTGCCGACGGCGTCGATCTCAGCGCCGACCTCTATCTACCCGCCGGTTATGACAAATCCAAAGGACCGCTTCCCACCCTGATGGAGGCTTATCCAACGGAGTTCAAGAGCCGCGCCGCAGCCAGCCAGGTAGAAGGCTCTCCCTTTGAATTCGTCCGTATCGGTGCGGGATCGCCTGTCTTCTTCACCATGACCGGGTATGCAGTGCTGGCAAACGCAGCCATCCCCATCATCGGCGAGGGATCAGCCGAACCGAACGATACCTACACCGAGCAACTGGTGGAAGGAGCCAAGGCCGCCATCGATGCAGGCGCGGCGACGGGGGCGGTCGATGCGAAGCGCGTTGGCGTTATGGGGCACTCGTATGGAGCGTTTATGACCGCCAACCTGCTTGCCCACAGCAGCTTGTTCCGCGCCGGCATCGCCCGCTCCGGTGCTTACAACCGTTCGCTGACGCCCTTCGGATTCCAGAACGAGGAACGGACTTATTGGCAGGCCCCGGAGGTCTACTACAAGATGAGCCCCTTCTCGTATGCCGACAAGATCAAGACGCCGATCCTTCTGATCCACGGTGAGGCTGACAACAATACCGGCACCTTCCCGATCCAAAGCGAGCGTTTCTACAACGCGCTCAAGGGCGAGGGAGCAATCGTCCGCTTTGTCCTTCTCCCACTTGAGGCTCATGGCTACCAGGGGCGCGAGAGCGTTCTGCACATGCTCTGGGAGATGGAGAATTGGCTCGATAAATACGTGAAACCAGAGCAGCCAGTGGTGGCGCAACATTGATGAGCTTCCGCGAATCGGTTGGGGTATTCCTGGTTAAATGTTAGCCAAGGCGCTTGCATCCCTCCCAGTTTTGTGGTGACTCATCCCGTGGACCGGGTCAGAACACTGAGGACCAAATGAAGCCGCAACTCTCGATATCAACCCAGCGTCTGCTGCCGAAAGAGAGGTTCGCCCCGTGATCAATCGCCGTCCCTACACCGTCATAGCCTTCGCAGTTCTTGCCATCTGCGTGACTGGACAGACCGACACCACGATTGCTGCTCAGTCCGCCAAGTCCGATTATCCGAGTGAAACACCGGCGAAACTCGCGCCCGCCACCGACAGCTTCGACTACGTGCGCGGCGAGGCGATGATTCCGATGCGCGATGGTGTGAAGCTCTACACCGTGATCCTGGTGCCGAAGGGCGCCAGGAACGCTCCGATCCTGCTGACACGCACCCCGTACAGCGCCAACCAGTTGACCAGCCATGCCGCCAGTTCCCATCTGGCGCAGATTCTCTACGGCTATGACAACGCTACCGACGTGATTGTTGAAGGCGGATACATCCGTGTTGTCCAGGACATTCGCGGCAAATACAGCTCGGAGGGCGGATACGTGATGAACCGCCCCATCCACGGGCCGCAGAATCCCACGCCTATCGACGAATCTACCGACACCTACGACAGCATCGAATGGCTGATCAAGAACATCCCCGAATGCAACGGCAAGGTCGGCATCCTCGGTATCTCCTACGATGGGTTCCTTCCTCTGATGGCATTGGTCAACCCGCACCCTGCACTCAAGGTTGCCGTGCCCATGAATCCAATGGTCGATGGCTGGATGGGAGACGATTGGTTCCACAACGGCGCTTTTCGCGAACAGAACATGCCATACGTTTTTGAGCAGGAAGGAACACGTTCGAACGATGCGAAATGGTGGACGTCGAACTTCGACGATTACGACCAGTACATGCAGGCCGGCTCGGCGGGGGAACTTGGCCGCCGGCATGGCCTGGAGCAGATGGGCTTCTGGCGCAAGATACTCGACCACCCAAGCTACGATGCGTTCTGGAGCGACCAGGCTGTTGACAAGGTATTGGCCGCACAGCCGCTCAAGGTTCCAGTCCTGCTGGTGCACAGCCTCTGGGATCAAGAGGACATCTACGGCGCGATGGCAGTCTACAAGGCTATCAAGCCGCTGGACGCGGGGAATGACAAGGTCTTTCTCGTGATGGGCCCGTGGCATCATGGTCAGGAGATTGAAGACGCCGATGCGCTTGGCGCCATCCGCTTTGGCAACGACACGGGAACCTGGTTCAGGCAGAACGTCCTGCGCCCCTTCCTGGATCGCTATCTCAAGGACGATGCGCCGAAAGCGGAGATCGCACCGGTGACGGCGTTCGAGACCGGCATCAACCGCTGGCAGAGCCTCCCCGCTTGGCCAGCGACGCTCGCGACGAAGCCGCTCTACCTTGAGGCCGGTTTCAAGCTCGGGTTCACAGCGCCCGCATCATCCGCGACACCATTCGATGAGTACATCTCAGACCCGGCCAAGCCGGTTCCTTTCCGCGCTCGTCCCATTCAACCCATAGGCTACGACTTCCCGATGACCTGGGCTCAGTGGCTGGTGGACGACCAACGCGAAGCCTCCGGCCGTCCGGATGTGCTAGTCTTCACCTCGGACGTGCTCACTGCAGCGGTTCACATCAGCGGCCAGCCTTTTGCGAACCTGGTTGCATCCACGAGCGGTACCGACTCCGACTGGGTGGTCAAACTCATCGATGTGTACCCGGACGAGGTGGCTGACCATCCCAACCTCGGTGGGTACCAGCTCCCCATCGCCATGGACATCTTCCGCGGCCGCTACCGCGAGAGCTTCGCCAACCCGAAGGCGATTGAACCTAACAAGCCGCTCACATACCGATTCGCACTGCCTCCGGCGAACCATGTTTTCCTGCCGGGCCACCGCATTATGGTGCAGGTTCAATCCAGTTGGTTCCCGCTCTACGATCGGAACCCGCAGACATTCGTCCCCAACATCTTCTGGGCCAAGCCTGGCGACTACCAGAAGGCTACGCAGCGCATCTACCACGCCCCCGGCGAGGCCAGTAGCATCGAGCTTCCGGTGGTTGAAGCGAACTAGGCCCATCGAAACGTTGCGCCTGCAGTCCGACCGATCAGACGGAGCGCAGGCAGGCTAGCAGCGCACCTCAGCGAGCATTCCCACATTACCACCGCCGCGACTACGACGAGAATGAACATCTCTCGAAACTCGTCAAACCAAAATCGGAAGAACGATGTACAGTATTACTACCCAGGTGGGCGAGATTACATGGTCAAAGTGGGCACTCCGGAATTGAGGATGCCAACATCAAGTTCGATTCGGTGGTGACCGGCAACCGGGCAAAATGCAAGCAAGTTCTGCGTCTCGTCAACCGTCTACAGAAGCTCGGATTCGACGTTGAGATCACCCCGCGGGCAGCTTAATCCAGGGCTTGTTTCTTATCCGGCTCCAGTGACGATAGAGCCTGTTGAATGGCCTCATCGATAAAAGCTAATGCCGCTTCCCGGGCTCAGTCCCTGTGATGGGCGAGAGGTTGAACCTGTCAGCGTCCTTGGACCACCTCCACTATTCCGTCCCCGTTCCAAGCGGCTGTTCCAGTTTGTGTTAGTTTCTTCGCTGTGTCGTTCCAATGCAAATGAGTGATCTGCATCTCACCCTTCTCATACGCATAGGTCTGTCCATCGTCGTTGTAGAGAGTGAAGTCGCCATCAGCTCCGGGGTAGACTTTCACGTGCGCAATTTCCTGCTTGTCATGCGTGCTTTCAATGGCACTGCCCAGAGGCACAATCGATCCAGCCTTCACGAAGAGTGGAATCGTATCGATCGGCGCGTTTACCTCGATCGTCTGTCCGCCTTCGAACCGCTCATTAGTCCAGTAGTTGAACCAAGCCGTTCCCGCGGGGAGATATACACTTTTCATGGTGTGTCCCTGAGACGTTACCGGCGCAACCAGGAACGCTGGGCCGAACATATACTCATCCCCAATCTCAGCAACCTTCGGGTCATTGGGAAAATCCATAAACAGAGCACGCATGAACGGAGCGCCCTTTTCGTGTGTGGTATACCCGAGGGAATAGATATACGGCATCAATTCGTATCGCAGGCGAAGATACTTCTCCAGGATCGGTTCAGCTTGCTTGCCGTAGGACCAGACCTCGTTGTGCGGCCGCGTTCCGTGGGTTCTGAAGTTCGGCTGAAATACGCCATACTCATACCACCGCACATACAACTCAGGATAGTCATCGTAGCCGCCCACGTTGTCTCGCGCATCGGCAGGGTCGATCAGCGGAGCATGTTCCGGCAAGTGCACCTTCGGCAGCCCCTGCCATCCGCCGATATCGTTTCCCCAGTAAGCGATTCCAGATGCCGTAACGTCCAGGCCGGTGGGAATCTGACGTCGCAACGCGTCCCACGTGGGGAAGATGTCGGAGGACCAGAAGATGGTTCCATTGTGCTGCGCGCCCAGATAGGCATCGCGAGAGAGAATCAGCGCCCGCTTGTCCGGCATGTCCTTGCGCATGCCGTCGTAAAAGGCCGCCGTATGAAAGAGCGGATACACATTGAAGTACTGCGTTCCCGGTCCGATGCTGAAATATCCCCCGTTGGGCGGAAGATCCGGCTCCGTCTCATCGGCCCAGAAGGAATCGAAGCCTTTGCCGGCAATATCGTCGCGCACCACGCCCCAGTACCACTTCGCCGCGTCCGGGTTGGTTGTATCGATATCCGATCCCTGGCTGTCATAGGGCAGCCCATCTTCCGGCGTGCCGTCCGCGCGATGCAGAAACCACCCATTCTGCTTCACCATGTCGTAATAGCGCGTCCCCGGCTTGAAACGCGGCCAGACGCTGATCATGGTCTGGATGTTCATGGCATGCAACTGGCGATTCATGTCTGCCGGATCGGGCCATGCTTCCGGGATGAAATCCATCTGACCCATGGCGGTGTAATAAAACCAATCGAGCACCAGCATGTCGATCGGCAAACGGCGATCGCGATATCCCTTGGCCACGGCAAGCATCTCGGCCTGGGTCGAATACCTCTGCTTGCATTGGATCAGCCCGTACGCGCCCTTGGGCAGCATGGGCGTATCGCCCGTCAGCAGCCGGTACCCGGCGTAGATCTCGTCGGTCGTCGCGCCTGCCACAACAAAGAACGAGACCCGCTGTCCAACCTGTGAAACCCACTTGGTCTGCTCGTTGAAGCCGGGGAAAATCGTGGTCTTCGAGGGATTGTCCCACAGCAGTCCATATCCCTTGTTAGTCACGAGGAATGGCACGCAGAAGTTGGGTCCGCCCGCTAGCTGGTAGTCGGCCCAGCACTCGATTCTGTGGCCCCGGTGATCCAGATACCCGTCCTGAAATTCTCCCAGTCCGTAATAATGCTCATCGTCGGGGGAAACGAATGTGGCGCCGACGCGGAAGAATTGCGGGTCCTGCGGCCTGCGGTCTAAGCTGAGCTGGCTGTCGCCGTCCTTGTCGTTCAACTCCGCCATCTCCCAACCCTGCATGCTCAACAGAGGCTTGCCGTCCGCACCGGTGACGCGCAAGAACGGCTCCCCGCCCGCGCCTCCGTAATTCTTTCTTGGACCTTTCCAGAATGTTCCATCGGGACGCCGGCGCGGAGGCACAGGCGGAGCAAGAAACAGCGTGATCCGCGCTGACTTGTAGGTGTCTCCCGCGGCAGTCGTCTGGTGCGACCAACCCTCTGCGGCAGGCTTGGCCACGATTCCATATCCGGGCCCAGCCGTTGCCTGGTCCTTGATGGTGCTCATGGTCACCCTGACGATGTTGGATGCGTAGGGCTCAACGACGATGGATGTGCCGTCCCGCTCGAGAATTAAATTGGCATCCTGCGCGGCCAGGGCTGTGCTCCCCGCCAATGCCGCGACGATCCATAACGCGACTCTGCCTCGAAACCAAGTGAATGGCATCTTCAAACCACCTCTCCGGTTGAACGCGCACCAGGCCCGCACTCTCCGCTGCATGAGCTAACAGCGGTGGAGACGAATCTCCATCGATTGATTCGCTTTCAAATTCGGGGAAGGGTGAATCGATGGATCGGACGTGCTCGCCCAAGCAACACGCCCGATCCCTCTCTTCATTCGAGGTGCAACTCGATCAGAAGCTGGCACGCAAATGCATTTGAAAACTGCGCGCCGGCAACTGACTCGTCGATTTACCAAAGTTGCCGTCACCGAGCCCTGTATCCAGGCCGGTAAGGTTAGTGCGGTTGAACAGGTTGAACACTTCGCCCTTTGCCTCGATCTTCAGCCTCTCTCCGAAGAACCATGGAGTCGAAAAGAGCTTGGCAAAGGTGAAGTTCATGTCGTTGTAGCCCTGGTTGTCGTAGGTGTTTCGGCCCAGGGTTCCTTCCGACCCCAAAGGCGGTGCGGGGAATGCAGCCGCGCCCCCGGGGAACACTCCGCTCAGAAACGCCGCCTTCTTCAGCCCGCCGATGTGGGCGCCGAAGCTGGGTTTCATGGGCGAATCCACGTTGCTTCCATCCGCGTTGTAGTCGCCCGCGGTGCTGGTGATGATGCTTCCCGGAATCCAGGCGCCGCCGGCGTTATGGCAATCGCCGCCTGGATTTGCCGCGCAGGTCGGCGAGAAGCCCAGGTTCTGGTTAACCCACGCGGGCAACCCCGTCTGCAGTATCCACACACCGCCGAACTGCCATCCGCCCAGGACATCTCTCACCAGCAGATTGTCAGAGTGATTTGTGAACAGCCAGGTGCCGTCGGCCGAGAACTGCTGCCGGATATCGTAGTCCGACCTGCCTCGCTGCGCCTTCAGGCCGAAGTTCTGCACGATCGGCCCGCTCTGGTTGGTTGACGTGATGGCTCCGCTGTCCAGCGACGCCGAGGTGCTCAGTGCATCGAGCGCCTTGCCGTAGGTGTAGATGCCCCGCATAGCGAATCCGTGGGAGATGCGCCGCGTCAGCATGGCGGTTCCGTAGTTGCCCGCTGAGTTGCCGTCGGATGTAGCGTAGTTGATTCCGGAGAAATTCGGATTCAGGCGCGACAACGAAGGCGCGGCTGACCCGGTTGCATTATTCCTCAGCAAATCTCCGGCAAAGCGGTTGACATCCTGGTTGAAGATCGGCAGGTGATGCGAAACCGACGCCGAATAGTTCAACTCGAAGACCAGATTCTTTCGCAATTCCTGCTGGACGCTGAGGGTCCACTCGATCACCTGCGTCATTTTGTAGTTGGGAGAATATCCGCCCAGGCCTACGCCGTTATCGAGAACCCCATTCAGGTAGAGCGCGCCTGTCGTCGAGTTGATGGACACGTTGTTGGTGGGCAACACAAGCAGCGGACATGCGATGGTGAAGCCTTGCGGCGGGTTGCAAAGCTGGTAGGAGAGGGAAGTAGCTTCTCCCGGAGTCTGCACGTTCAGGCTGGGCGTATAGGTGTTTGGCAGATTGCCGGATGTGATGTCGGTTATGTGCAGATAGGGCGGCTGATCGGAGAACACGCCGATACCGCCTCGAAGTGCCGTTTGGCCTTTCCCGAATACATCCCAGGCAAATCCGACGCGCGGGGTAAGACCCCATACGTTATGGTCCAGCACATTGTCGTTCTTGTTCAGCCCGACGACGCCCGCCGCCACCTGCGCACCGGGACCTCCGCCGGTTCCAAACGAAAAGTTGGCCAGTTGCGGGCTGAGAATCGAGAACAGGTGCAGCATCTCGTCGTAGCGGACTCCGGCATTCAACGTGAAGGTCGGCTTCAGCTTCCAGTCGTCCTGCACGAAGAAGCCTGTGTAGAGTTCGCGGTAGCGCCGGTCATAAGGCGCCTGCATGTGTTGATTCGGTCCGGGGATAAGGCTGATCGGGACACCGGTCTCCGAAACCGGCCCATCCTGGACGAAGTCAAGCAGATTGTTGAAGGTATACGATGGGCGATCCTGCGCGCCTTCCTGCGCATCGTTCTCGCGGATGTTGAATTGGTCGAATCCGAACTTGAGCGTATGCGATTTCACGGTTGCTGTCATCACGTCGCGCCACGCGACCGTGGTCTGGGCAAAGTTTCCCGGACCCCAGTTTCCGAATCCAGTAACTCCTGAACCAACCGTGACATTGGGTATGGCGAATGCGGAGCTTGCCCCATTCTGGCCGTAAGGGCGAATCATGTTTCCGCCACCTTCGTTCAGCAGGCGAGGAGAGAAGGTGTGCGTCCAATCGACGTTCACAAAGTCGGAATGGTTGGTGCTGGGCGCGGCAAATGCCGGCCGCGCATTGGTGCTTGCCGAGGTGTCGAAGGTGCGCATGGCATCGACGTACACGCGATCGTTCTTGCCCGCGTAATCGTCAATCCTGAAGCTCCACTGGTATCCATTCTTGGGCGCCACGTTGGTGAAGTTGACCGGGCCAATCGCGTCCAATCCGGCAGGAATTCCCGCCGGCGGCGCATAGAACTCGGAGCAACTGGCGCAGGTGCCGCCGAATGCCGTGCTTTCGATTTGGGCCACCGACTTTGAGTTTGCCGAGCTTGCGTAAGCCAGCGGCGGCGCTTCCGTAAGAGACTGAAGCGCAATGTTCGACCCCGCGGCAGTTCCCGCAGGCGACCCGGCCGGCACCAGTGTGGAGAGATTGGTCTTGACCCAGTTGTAGAAGTCCGACGTTTCAGCCGTAGTTGAGCTGGCGCTGGTGACGCTGGAGCGCAGCACCTCGATGGCGCCAAACCAGAACAGCTTGTTCTTGATAATCGGGCCGCCCATGGTGGCGCTCATATCGTTGCGCTGCGATGTCGGGAGTGAGTCTTCAAAGTGGGTGAGCGCCGAAAGCTTGTTGTTGGTGAACTCGTAATCCAGGTTTCCATGGAAATTGTTGGAGCCTGAAACCGTAAAAACGTCGACCGTGGCGCCGCCGTTTCTTCCCTTCTGTGAGTCGAAATCGTTGGTCCTCACTTCTACGGACTGCACGATTTCCGGATTCGGGGAGATGGAAGTTCCGCCGCCGCGAGACGGTGTGTTGGTCTGCGCGCCGTCGATCTCATACCCGTTCTGCTCCTGGCGCAGCCCGGCGGCGTTGATATTGATGGAGTACTCGTTGGTAAAGTTGTCGGCTCCGGTCTGGGTTGCCGCTCCCGTCATCCCCGGCGTCAGCGCAGACAGTCCGTAGATGTTCTGCCCCGTGAGTGGTGTCTCCTGCAAAGTTGCTTCCGGAATCACTGTCCCGGTAGTCGGAGATATCAAGTCCAGCGTCACGTCCGACGCCGACACGTTAACCTCTTCCGTGGAAGCGGCTCCCACCTGCAATACCGGGGAGATGCTCCGGATCTCGCCCACTTGCAGTGTCAGGTTCTTCTGCTCCCAGGTCTTGAACCCGCTCATCGCGATCTGCACCGTGTACGTGGACGCGGCGATGCTGTCAATGCGGAAATAGCCGGACTGGCTGGTGGTGTCGGTCTTGGTCACACCCAGCCGGGTATCCGTCATCGTGACCTTGGCTCCCGCAACCAGGGCGCCCGATTGGTCTTTCGCCGTCCCTTCAATTCCGCTTAAGAACTGAGCAAATGCCGATAGTCCTCCCAGGGTGAGCAGGAAGACGATCAGGATTGACACCCTTGTTGCCTTTCTCATGCTGATCATGTGGTCTCCTTGTCGAAATCGAAGCCGGTGAAATATCTTGCGCGGTTTGGGGTAGCCTTTTGTTCGCAGCGCCCCTTAGTCTGACTGCTCCTGAATCCCTTGTTGAAAACAGCTGTGAACCTTGCGGCCAGATCATGAACATTCGCGGGGGCCTGGCAGATCGCCCGCGGCAATGGGACGGAGAGTCTCGTCTGTGATGCCTTCCGCGCTCCGTAGCCCCCTGCCGGTTTTGAATTCGTTCCTCAACTGGGCACTGGTGGTTCTCCCATTTGCCGAGCCCGCCGGCTGGAAGCCCTCAAAAAGACCGCTGCCGGCAAGAATGGACGAGCGTATAATCCGGTCCCTGGAAGGGTTTCTACTCCTTGGCGTCTCATCCTCGGCATTTGCACGTAACTATCGGGAGCGCGGAAGGGTCTTTTCAAGTAGGACACGGTGTATTACAGTGTGGTGGCCAGGTATAGTCGGCTGGAGGCGTCGGCTAATCCCTTTAGCATGTGAGAAATGGCCACCATCAGAGCCGGTTCTTGATCTAGATCGTGCCGTTTCGGCATAGGATTGCCAGGCAGCATTGCTGGGATTGCAAAACCTGGTCGCTGGGCAAGATCACGTCAGGCTTAGGCCTGCATTTGGACCTTCAAAGTCACCTCGCTGCAGAGGCACGGTGCGTACCATGGGTTCGACCACAGATCCGATTTGGCGCGAAGAAGTTCGTCCTGATGGCAGTGCCCTCAGCGACGCCGAGAAAGCCGCTGTCCTTCACGAACTGGACGCCATTCTCAACAGCCCCACCTTCCAGCCAAGTAAACGCTGCCAGCAATTTCTGTCGTATGTCGTTCGACACCGGCTGGATGGAAACCACGATCGGCTGAAGGAGCGAACCATCGGCGTGGACCTGTTTCACCGGCCGGCCGGGTACGCCACCGGCGACGATCCCGTGGTACGGGTGCAAGCCGGCGAATTACGCAGAAGGCTGGAGCAGTATTACCACGGATCGACTCAGCACTCCACCGTCCGCATCGAACTCCACGTCGGCTCCTACGCGCCGGAATTCCGTTGGGAGCGGCCTGAGCCAGCTCAGCCGGAGCCATCGCAGGCTCATGCTCCATTGCAGCCGGAAGTTGCGCAGGCGGCGCTCGGCCAGGAACCGCCTCAGCCCACGGCGGCGGAGGCGCAGCCCCATGCCGCGAATCGCAAGCCGGTTCGATGGGCCTTGGCGGTCATCGGTCTGGCGGTCCTGGTTGCCCTGGCTCTGGCCGGCTCAACTGTTTACCGCGCCAAAGCGCCAAAGTCCACTCTTGAACAATTCTGGTCCCCGGCGCTCTCCTCTTCAGAGCCGGTTTTGATCTGTTTGGCCAAACCCGCAGTCTACCTGCCGTCGGAGAAGCTGTACCAGTTGCATTCCAAGACCCCGGAGAAATTCACCAGCCAGTTCAGCCGGCTGAGCCAGAAGCCCAATTTGCAGCCAGACGACAAGATCGTCTGGGGAGATATGGTTGAATACCCTGACTATGGGCTGGCAGTGGGGGACGTCTACGCAGCGACTGGGATGTCTGCCCTTCTTGGCCGGATCGGGAAAAAGAATCAGGTAAGAATCGGGGGCAATTACTCCTTCGAAGACCTGCGCAACTCTCCCGCCGTAGTCATCGGAGCTTTCAATAATCGCTGGGCCATGCAGATGACTTCGAACCTTCACTTCGCATTCGCCGAAGAGGGTGACCAATCCATCATCAAGGAGGAAGGCCCAACAGGCCGGCGATGGCGCTCGGAAACCGACGCCAATGGAAACGCGGTCGAAGACTACGCCGTGGTTACCAGGCTCTTGAATTCCAAGACGGGTCAATTCGTCGTTGTTGTTGCCGGAATCAAGTCTTACGGAACACAAGCCGCCGGTGAGTTCGTTTCCAATCCTG
Source organism: Occallatibacter sp. (assembly GCA_050013495.1). Taxonomy (GTDB): domain Bacteria; phylum Acidobacteriota; class Terriglobia; order Terriglobales; family Acidobacteriaceae; genus Telmatobacter. The sequence goes on from JBEKFD010000030.1 coordinate 15,476, forward strand.
AGTATCTTGAGAAGGCTCTTCGCTCCGCTGCTCCGGACTGGCCGCGCAAAAACCTGCAGATCGTTATCGAGACTCCGGTCACCGACTTTCTGCCCGGTCCACCGCAAGCCATTGCCATCTACGTTTGGTAGGCAAACGCAGTTCCGCGGCGCCCGCCCTTCTCAACTCCGATTGGCCTTCTCAAGCTGACTATTTAAGCTGGCTCCCATAAACAATTTCGCGTATCGTATCGTATCGATAGCAAATTCAATAAGGCAGCGATGACTCGAATGCAAACGGGACGCCGGAGTTTTTTGCACTTTTCGCTGGGAGCCCTTGCCGGAGCCTTTTCAAGGAAGATCGGCGCGCAGCAACAGGGCGGCATGGGTGGCCGGGTTGCAGCCGCTCAAAAAAAGCCGGTCGAATCCGGCCGCCCGTTTGACGCGTATTTCGTGGATGTCGCCGCCGCCGCCGGATTGACCGCGCCCATCGTTTACGGCGGTCAGGACCACGATGATTACATCCTCGAAGCCAACGGCTGCGGGTGCGCGTTCATTGACTACGACAACGATGGCTGGATCGACATCTTCCTTCTCAGCGGCACCAGAATTTCCGGCGCGCCTGCCGGGGCATCCAACCGGCTTTACAAAAACAATCGCGACGGCACGTTTACCGATGTAACAAAGCAAGCCGGCCTTGAAGCCGTTGGCTGGGCCAACGCTGTCTGCATTGGGGACTACAACAACGACGGCTACGACGACATGTTCTGCACTTACTGGGGCCAGAACAAGCTCTACAGGAACATGGGCAACGGCACCTTCAAAGATGTTACGAAGGAAGCGGGTTTATGGAACTCCGAAGCCAGATGGGGCACAGGATGTTCCTTCTTCGATTACAACCGCGATGGCCATCTTGACCTGTTTGTCGCCAACTACCTTAAGTTCGACTTTGAACACGTTCCCAAACCGGGGGCCGGAGCCAATTGCAACTGGAAGGGAATCCCCGTTGAATGCGGCCCGCGAGGCATGCCTTTCGGCGTTCACTCCCTCTATAGAAATAATGGGGATGGAACCTTTACCGACGTCACTGCAGAGTCTGGCATCGCCAAGCCCTGGCCCAGTTACGGAATGACAGTGGTGACCGCGGACTTCAACGAAGACGGCTGGCCAGACATCTACATGGCTTGCGATTCGACACCCAGCCTGCTATTCATCAACCAGCATGACGGCACCTTCAAAGAGGAGGGCGTCGAACGTGGTGTGGCTCTAAGCAATGACGGCGGAGAAGAGGCAGGAATGGGAGTGGGTGTCGGCGACTACGACCTCGACGGCCATCTGGATATCTTCAAGACCCACTTTGCCGAGGACACGGACGTGCTCTACCACAATGACGGCACCGGCAGTTTCGACGATCGGACCATTGAGGCGAAACTCGGCGTCGAGACCCGCTTCGCAAGCTGGGGAGCGGGGATTGTCGATCTCGACAACGACGGGTGGCCCGACATCTTCTTTGTAACGGGAAGCGTCTACCCCGGCGTCGAGAAGCAACTCCCTGCCAATCCGGATAAGTCTCCTCGAATTCTCTTCAGGAACCTTGGGAACGGCACATTCGAAGAGATTGCCAACGCCGGGCCCGGCGTTGCAACGCCGCATTCCAGCCGCGGCTGCGCCTTCGGCGACTTCGACAACGACGGCGATCTGGATGTTCTCATCCTCAATATGAACGAGACTCCTTCTCTGCTGCGCAACGATTTGAAAGGAGCACACCACTGGCTTAAGCTCAAGCTCATCGGAACAAAATCGAATCGCAGCGCGATTGGCGCCCGCGTGCTGGTCACGTATTCGGGAAAATCTCAGGCCCAGGAAGTCCTCAGCCAGTCCAGTTATTATTCGTGCAACGACTGGCGCCTTCACTTCGGCCTGGGGCAGGCAACGGCCGCGGATGTCCTGATTCACTGGCCGAGCGGGCTCACGGAAAAGTATTCAGGCGTCAAATGCAACCAGCTTCTAACCATTCGCGAGACGCACGGAATCATCCCCAACATGGGCTGGGCGCGCTGACCATGTGCTTCTTCAGCAATTCTCCGCTGGACGAGCACGACTCGGGAGCCGTGCGCATGAAGCACTCCCTTGTGCTTGCCGCCGGCGAAGAGGACCGGCCATTCCATGTTGCATAAGCTATGCGCGGCGATCGTCATTTCGGCGGCACTCCTCGCTGCTCGGGGGCAACAGCCGAAGGAATCCATTGCGTCGATAGAGGGGTTGATTCGCTCTCGGAATTACGAGCAGGCCCTGGAGTCGACCAAGGCCGCTCTCCGCGATACGCCTGGCGATGCTCGCCTTTGGACATTGAGAGGAATCATATTTTCGATCAAGGGGAACAATCAGGATGCGCTCAGCGCGTTTGACAAGGCACTTGAGCTCGATCCAAACAATCCGGCAGCCCTAAAAGGAGAGGTTCAGCTCCTCTATCAGGTGCAGGATAAACGCGCCGTTCCGCTGCTCGAGAAAATCCTGAAGACCGATCCGAAGGACGCGACCGCTCACGAAATGCTTGCAAACCTTGAGGAGAAACAGGGAGACTGCCAAGCTGCGATCTCCCATTTTCTTCTCATCGCGGATGCGATTCAGACCCATGCCGGTTCGCTACAGGCGTATGGAGCGTGCCTCGTGCAAACCGGCGATCCGCAGAAGGCGATCCCTGTCTTTCAACAACTCGCCAACTTGATTCCCGACCAGGCCTTGCCGAAATACGACCTCGCGGTGCTATTGGTCGAAACAAAGCAGAGCGAGGCCGCGCTCAAGGTACTGGAACCGTTGCTCGCGGCGGACCAGACGGACCCGGAACTGCTGAGCCTGGCATCGGAGGCCTACGAAGGTGCAGGCGATACCCCTAAGGCTGTGTCGTATCTTCGGCAGGCGATTGTTCTCAACCCTGAGAATGCAAATTACTACAATGCCTTCGTCGTGCTCTGCCTCGATCATGAATCCTTCCAGGTTGGGATCGATATGGTGAATGCCGGCCTGCAGCGCATCGCCAGCGATCCATCGCTGTATATCTCGCGCGGCTTGCTTTATGCGCAGCTTGGGCAGTATGAGAAGGCGGAAGCCGACTTCAATGCCGCCGAGCGTCTTGATTCAGCGCAGAGCCTCAGCGCGTATGCCAAGGATATTGTCGAACTTCAGAAGGATATGTCTGACAAAAGCCACTCGGATAACGCGCTGCTGGAGATCCGCAGGCAATTGAAAGCTCATCCGGATAGCCCATTGCTCAACTTCCTGCTGGCCAAGTTACTCGTCTACCAGGAGTCCGCCTCAGATGCGGAAGCCTCCCGCGAAGCAATCAAGTACGCGCTGCTGGCCGTGAAACTCAAGCCGGACCTGGTGGAGGCGCGAGACCTGCTTGCTACCATCTACACGCACGCCGGCGAGTACAACCTGGCCATCGATCAATGCCGGGAGGCGCTCAAGTATTCTCCCTCCGACCCAACCGCCATTTATCACCTCATCGTTGCCTTGCGCCACTCCGGACAGAGTGGACAGCGCGACGAAATCGAGTCCTTGGTGAAGCGTCTCGCTGTTGTACAGGATGCCTCTCGAAAGCAGCAGACCGACCAAAAGCGATTCCAATTGAAAGAAATACAGCCCCAGCCTGAGAAGTAGCAGGATTGGCTTTGAACCGTAGCAACCTTGACGCGTAGTCCAAAACAAGGAGCCAATTCCAATGCGGGCCCATTTCAGGCGCCACGATAAATAGAAAGGTCGCGCCGCATATGGGCACACTCTTAAATGAGCAGCCTGTTATTACAGGGACCGACTTAGATGCGCTGCGAAAGCATCTGCTCGACCGTGTGCTCGATGCGCTCCGGATCGCGCCCATCCGTGAAACAGCGCGCAGACGGCCCAGCAGGTCGATCTTGCGGTCTACCTCGCGCAACAGGAGTGCCCCGCCATCGCTGGAGACCTGCCCGGTGGTAAAGCCGGCTTCCACACGACGCGAAAATGTGCTGTAATTGCGAACGTTTCTTGATTACACTCGGTCATCAGAAAGGCCACGTCCAAACGGCCGTAACCACGTCTCGTTAACGCAGTTATGCCATGAAAAGACGGCCTTTCCAACACTTTTCCAACTTATAGTCAATGCACTACACAACACGCATGTGAGAAATGCGGGTTTGAAAGAAGACCCTCGGTGCAAGAGCCTGCCCATGACCTGGTGATTGAGAAATCACATCGGTCACCGGTGTCCTCATATCAATCAGGTCAGCCACGATTCTAAGCCGTAGGCCGGTGCGTTTCAGACATGCGTTCCCCAAGCCCAGCCTGGTCTTGCAATCCTGCTGTGCATTGCACGGCGAGCAATTCCGACCAGCTTTCAGCAATCCGATAGTCCGATACTGGTCGATACAAGGCTCTGCATCGGGCAAGGAAGCTTCCCCAGAGGGGCTTGCCTGGTCGCAGACAGTCGGGATGCAGGGAAACGTCCGCGGACTTCAACGAACCGAAAAGCAACTACCGAACAGAGGAGAGAGTCATGATGAAACCAAGCACAGAAGATAAGACAGCCGGCAAGCTTCACGAAGTCAAAGGCGCAATCAGGCAGAAGGCCGGCGAACTTACCAGCAACCCGAACCTAGAGGCCGATGGCAGGGCTGAAAAGAATGCCGGAAAAGTCCAAAACGTTGCCGGCAAGATTGAAAAGGCTGTAGGAGAGTAAGCGCATCACCATCGAACTCAGAGACGAGAAAGGTCAAGAGAGCATGGCACAATCAGTGTTGGAACAGATGGGCGTACAGTTTGACGAGACAGCGCGGAAGGCTTCGCGAGCGGCGTCCGCCGTGGCGGATGCGCTTGAGGATGGCGGCGGAGCAGCACGGCGTGTTGCAAAACAGGGAAGCCATGCCGCAGCAGAGCTTCTTGCTGACACAAAAAAGCGAGTACAACGGCATCCTATTGAAGCAATTGCGGCAGCGTTTACGGCAGGCATTGTGGCTGGATCGGCGATCCGCTGGATGTTGAAGCGAAGGCAATCCTAGCGGGCGCCAGAGAACAAGCCAGATACGGAAACGATGGGTGAAGGGGGCCGAAACGCTGGTTCCTCTTCACTTATCGTTCCAAGGTATCAGTCTGCCACATCCCTGTTTAAACGACGATGACAGACAATGTGGGCAAGCGTGAACTGCAAGCAAGCCGCTCGGTTGCTCGCTCAAGAGCCCCTCAGAGAAATCGCCCTCGCATGAATCGAGGTTGCGTTTCGGCCGGACCAGAATGGAAGAGATCACAGTGGGTGCGAGTTTCCACGACGCACGGCGCCCATTGGGCATTCGTTTGCAAGGGACCCGGTCACTTCGACGGATCCGGGATGACGGCAAATCTCTAGGGCCGTATCGACAGCGCTGGCGAGCATAAATTAGCGGCGGGCAATGCTGTTAGTGCGGATTTACTCGTCGAGGAGCGATCCGTACCAATAGCCGTTTTCGTTTGCTCACCAGAACCTGGATTGCAGAATTTAACGAGCGCTTGTAAAGACACGGGCGGCTTTGCCCGTCGTCTGGAACAAGACACGAGCCACAATGTGCGTTCTGCGGCTTCGCAGCAGTCCTCTTCTCATTTCTCCACGTCTATCTCCGGGTACTTCCGCTTGACCGCCGCCACCACCGCCGCGTGTTCCGGCTTTCCACTGGACCGGGCCAGCGCATCCCGCGCGTGCGCAGCATCCTCAATCGGGTAGCGCCGCGTCTTCGGAAAGACAAACTCCCCTTTGGGCAGTTCCTTCCGCTCCTCATACGTAAGCTTTGTCATCGTTGCTTCTCCCGCCCTTCCATTGTCAGGCCCTGCTCGCCGATAGGATGAAGGAGTCTAATTCCGGTTTCCTTCTGCGGCCCGGACTACTTCATCTTCCTCTTCCGACTCATCGTCTTCCTCTTCTTCTGCGGCATTATTATCCTCTGCTTCGTCGAGGGCGTCTTCCGCACCTCTGTCCCGATAGATCTGCTTAATCTCGTCTTCTTCCAGGATGTGAGCGATGTCAGCTCTAATCCGATCCTGTTCAGGTATCTTCGGTACCAAGTAGAGTTGCCGTTTCTCAGCCATCATGATGTCGCCTCCTGGATGTCAATTGCTTGTGGGGCGTTTTCGATAAGGGCTGTAAGGCCGGGTTAACTTCATGCCGCGAAGATACGCAGAATCCAGTGTGGGCTTTGCCGACTTATAAAGTTGTTCCCAACTGCACAACTGAATGAGATCGCGACACGCGCCGTACCAGGCGGCGCCTGAGAAGCGATTCGCGATTCGTCCTGACGCGCTATTTGGGCATTGCAAATACAGCGGGGTCGATCGTCTTGTTCAGCTCCACTTTTTTCACCGCGATGGTCAGCTCGAATTGCCCGCCAAAATCCACGTCGATTGCATAAGGAATCACGTAGCCAAGTTCCGTCTTCCGGTAATCGGAAAGCTTGGTGGTGACGGCCACATCCTGATCCTGCATCTTGGACTTCGACATCACAGTTGTAGCAAGATAGGAAGTCGAGTCGATGAGGTAAACGGTTTCGACATTCTCCTTCGAAGTCAATTTGATCTTATAGGCAGTTCCATCTTTTCCAAGCAGCTCGACTTTGCCGCCCTTGGCTGCATAGTCGTAAAGTCCGCCGCCAACTTTGATTTGAGCTTTGCCCGCGTTGTAGACGTCATCCGGCATGGGCGTGGCATTGGCCGAGCCTGCCATGGGGTTGATGATCCAGCCGCCTTTATCGGTGTAGCATTGCACGATCTTGGTGCCGTTGACGTCTGTCTCGTTCTTGAAACCGACACCGTCCACGAGCGTCGAGATGCTCGGATTCTCGCCCCCCATCATGGTGAGGGAGCTCTCCGTATATACCGATTTCACCTGGCTGATCGCGTCTTTGCCCCCAATGGCTGCCACATACTTGCCGACGATTTCGTCGGCGGTCTGCGCACTCAATGAAACCACGCTTGCCAGCGCTGAAACAACCAATATGCCGCGGATGAAGTTCTTCATTTTGTCTGGTTCACCTTTCGCGTGCTCTAGAAGCACAGTCTCTCTTGCAGCAACAGTGTAGCCCAGGAACCCCGCTCGTGGTTGAGATGTGGGCCAGTTCCGAGCTGCGATTCACCTAACGAAGCTCTGATTAGGCCATCGGCATTCCCTCAGTGGCTAAAGCCCACGTTCATTTTGCGGAATTTACGGCACGACTAAAGTCTTGCCCTTTCAAAAAACCGACCTATTTAAAGTTTCCCTAAAAGCTTCTCGATCAATCGAAGTTGCAACAATCCTGTGACAATCAGCTTACCGCAACATGACAATCCGTCGCGAAGACGCGATTACATTCAGGACAACGAATTGTTTCTTCGATTTCGACCTATCGGCCGCCCCATGGACCGCGAAGGAGTGAGAGCCAAAGCAGTGTCTTTATGGGCCGCTAATCGGTGTTCGGCGATTGCGGACACGGCGCAATGACCTTCATTCTGTACGTCGGGACTAGCCTCATGCTGCGCACAATCTTGGCCACTGCTGGTGTAATCTCACTCGCAATGATGACCGCCACGTTGATTGTCGTGGCGCTCGGCGGTTGCAAAGCCGATCCGCCGGGCAAGGCAGAGACGGCGACGATGAATTGGGCAAAGCACAAGATACTGGTGCACAACAAATCGCAGAAAAATCCGCTTCAGGATAACCCGACGGGAGTTGCCGATGGAAAGGAGGCTTTCTCGCATTACTGCGTTGCATGTCACGGATTGGATGGGCAGAACACAGGCGTGCCCTTTGCGGATCGCATGTCGCCGCCAGTGCCGTCGCTGGCCGGCAACGATGTGCAGAGATATACCGACGGGCAGTTGAAATGGATTATCGACTACGGCATATGGCCCTCAGGGATGCCCGGGTCGAAGAACACGTTGAGCGATGAAGAGATATGGTCCATCGTGCTTTATTTGCGCCATCTGCCAAAGGCAGGGAGCCTGGGCGAGCCGGAGATGTATACGCATTGATGCAGTGCGTTTCTCGCACTCCGAGGGCGCTGAATCGATTGTGGATTGACCATCGCGCAGTGTAATGCTCAGGCCTATATGAAAACCAAATGAACACGAAAAGCAGGCGGAAGATGAACGCGCTCATTCGCAAAGCTGGACGTTTTGAAACCGGAAGAAAGCCGCTTCGAATTCCAGCGGAGGTCTCAGCGTTGCTCCCGGCACTTCAATTGCGCGATGCCGACACTACGCAGCTCATCGAGTTATCCGATGCGCAGTGGGAAAGCCTGCTTGAATTCTGTGACATTGCGCACTTGACCCTGCCGATGGCGCAACTCCCCTCGACGGGTCTTCCGCAATGGGTCGTCGATCGGCTCAAGATCAATCTTGCCGATAATGCCTTGCGCTTCGAGCGCGTCAAGTCTACTTACCGGGAAGCCGCCGCGGCGCTCGAGCAAGCCGGCGTGGAGCACATTGTGATCAAGGGCTTCACGCAGGCTCCCGATTATGGGTCGGACGCGCGGCTCAGGAGGCAGGCCGACCTTGACATTTTCTGTCTTCCAGAAAAGATCGATGCGGCACAACGAGCCCTGCAGGCCATCGGCTACGAGGCATTAGGCGAGGAAGTCAGCTATGCCGCAGCCGACCATGGACCATCGCTCGTCCGGACGGGCAACTGGAAGTGGAGAGGCAATCCGTTCGATCCGGACATGCCTATTGATATTGAATTGCACTTTTGTTTTTGGAACGAACGCGTCTCGCACATCGGCGATCCCGGGACCAAACTCTTTTGGGAGCGGCGCACGGTGCGCGAAGTTGCAGGCTTCCGGTTTTGCTGCCTCAGCCCCACGGACCACCTTGCCCATCTCACGCTTCACATCGTGCGCAATTTGTTTCTCGGCGATTGGATCATCCATCACGTTCGTGAATTGGCCTTCTTTCTTCATTCCCACGCGAACGATGAAATCTTCTGGCAAAAGTGGAGCAAGACCCACTCCGAGTCATGCGGGCCTTTGGCTGCGATCGCCTTCTATCACGCCCGCGCCTGGTTCGGTTGTCTTCTCCACCCGCTGGCTGCGCAGGAGATCGACAGACTCCCAGCTTCGCGCCGTAGTTGGCTGCAACGTTTTTCCGGCTCTGCCCTCGAGGTCATGTTCGAGCAGAACAAAGACGCGCTTTGGTTGCAGCTTGGTTTCCTCTCCTCGCGAAAAGAACAGTGGGGGATACTCAAGAAGGCCTTGATTCCGTCGCGCATTGGCCCCATCCGCTCACCCGGCGTTCAAGTGCGCAACAAGAGGCTGGTGCATTCCGACGGCAGGCCGCTATGGCAGCAATACGCGGCGTATCTTATTTCCCGCTCCTCCGCTCACGGCCGCGCCGGCTTTGCCACCCTCTGGCGAGGGTTCCGCTGGCGTTGTTCGCAACCACTCGAGTTGACGCGCGGAAATGGAAGGCACGCAGGATATGGTTAACGAGGTCATTCAAGAGGCAAATACCGCGACAGACGAAGCCCGCTCATCTCGCCGTCCGCAAGATGCGCTGCTTTGCGATATGGAGCTCCCGCACAGAGGTATCTTCTATCCCCTTGGCTATCCTGTGGAGATCATTACGAACGACGCCGCCGTATTGGACGCAGCGAATGAGAGCTTCTGCCATGGCCGGTTGTCCCGGACATGCGCAACTTTGCAGATACGGGTCGGGGTTAGTCGCGGAGATGCGCCTGATTGTCCGCCGGAGCCGACCCGGCGCGAATACAACCATTTGTATTCCCTGGTTGCCGATGTCAATAACCAGGCTCTGCTCGACCTCCGGTCCTGCATCAACTTCACCTGGGTGACAAGCGCAGCGGTGAATAACAGGATATATTTCCGCTATAACTTTCTTGAGAAAGTCGTCTACCTGTTACTGGGTGCATCGGTTGTAACTGACATTCACGCTGCCTGTGTCAGTAAGAACGGGAAAGGTATTTTACTTATCGGTGATTCCGGCGCCGGCAAATCGACACTCGCTTATGGATGTGCTCGCGCCGGATGGACCTATACCTCGGATGACACAAGTTATCTGATCAACGATACCAAAGTTCCCCGGGTTATAGGACACTCCCACCGCGCAAGGTTCCGGCCTTCGGCAAAGGCGCTGTTTCCAGAGCTGGAACGTTATGCGGTGACTCCGCGCATGGAAGGAAAGCCCTCGATTGAGGTTTCCATCTCGGAACTTCCAGTCGAGAATGCGGCAATGGAAGCAACCGTGGATCTTGTTGTTTATTTGAACCGGAATCCTTCAGCAACGGGAAGAGTTATTCGCCTGCCGAATGGAACTGCTGCAGAGCGCGCCTGCCGCGAGCTCTACTCTGCGGGAGAGGTCCGGGAAAAACACGAGAGAATTCTGCAGATTCTCTCCGATGTCCCGACATTCGAACTTCAGTATTGCGATCTCAGCCAAGGCATTGTTGCTCTTGACCTTTTATCGCGGGGTAAATGAAACATTTGCAAAGCCGCCCGCCTGTCGATCATTGCGAGCGACCGGACAGGGACGAGTAGCGAAATGCTTCTCGAGTGTTTCTTCGATCACATCTGCGGCACGCTGCAATCCGTGGAGTGAGTGAATCCGTGCCTGCATCTTCACAGCCGCGTCGTGATAGCTTGAGTCATGCAAAACCTTCGTCACTGCTCTATGAATCTTGCTGGCGGAAAGCCGCATGACCGGAAGCACCTCAGCAATTCCCAACCGCGCCAGGCGGGCTGCTACTGCCGGTTGATCGTGCGCGAGTGGGATGGCAACCATCGGCTTTCCCTCCATCAAAGCTTCAAATGCGGTGTTTGGTCCACCGTGTGTGATGACTATCTTCGCGAGCCGCAGAAGTTCAAGTTGCGGGGCAAATTTCGCCACCAGTGGTTTGCCGGGAAGATCTGAGAACATTTCCGGATCGAAGCGTCCACCCAGAGAAACGACTAACTGCAGGTTGAGATTCTGGCAAGCCTCTGCGACGAGGCGAATCACGAAAGCCTGCGCATTGCGCGTGGTTCCCAGGGACGCGTAGACGATGGGTCTGCCATCAAGTCGATCCCACGGAAAATCGACGTGCGGCCTTGGGGCTTGACTCGCAAACGGCCCAGTGTAGTAAAAGTTGCCGGGGAGCCCGGAGCGTGGAAAGTCGAGGCACTTAGGAAGCTGAGCAATGTGTGCGAGTTCAGGAAACAACTTTCGGGCTTCTCGAACAGGTCCTAATCCGGCATTCCGTCTCAAGTTATCGAGCGTTCGCCGTATCGGCCCACGCATGCGCAGCGCAGAAATCTCCAGGAGTGCATTCTCTACTACGGAAAACCACGACGTTGAATGCTTGTACCCAGAGAGCCAGGGAAAATTGTTCCATCCGAAGATATGAGGAACGGAAGTGGAGATTATGAAATAGGGTAGGTCTGCAATCTGCGCCACGGTTGGGCCGGTGAGTGCGATCTCGTTGACGATGAGCGCATCTACTCCTGTTCGTGTCAGTGCAGCCGGTGTCTCCTCAAGATAAATCTCCAGGTCATGCTTGATTCGACTTAGATTAAACTGAAGCGTCGAAAGCTGAGAGCGCAAATTTGAATTGCCGGGCTTTGCCCTCTCTTCTTTGAAAGGGGACCTGCCCGCCCCTATGGGAAAGAAATCGAGCCCGGCTTCGCGCACCCGGTTTTCTATCTTAGGTTTTTCGAAAAATGTAACCCTATGCCCTCGATCTCTTAGAAGTTGCGACAGCAGGATGAGCGATTTGAGATGTCCAGTACCAGTGAAAGACATCAGGCCAAAGTGCCAACTCGCTCGTTCAGTTGACATATTCAGCCACCACGCCGGCGGGGATGAGAAGCTTTCTCGATCCAAGCCGCACCTCGCCTTTTCCCAGTACTTCTTCAGTTTTCTGCAACAACGATTTCACCGGCGCGCGCAGCCAGCGAATGGATCCGTTGATCGACAAGGGTTCCAGTCCGTGCGTTGCTGCCGATGGAAGCCGCTCCAGCATTGTTTCAGCGGCAAGTTGCACTCGGCCTCCAATCATCACAAGATGCACATCGTTCATACACAACGACTCGAGCATGTCGGCAGAGTGCCGGCCTTTGTCTCGAACTGCAATTAGATCGGCCAACCCGAATTCCCTGATAGAACCTTCCGCATTTGCTAACCGGAGAATTGAAGCTGGGGCTGTCGTTACCATGCGGTAAGCGGCCGAAGCAGGAACCGCGCAGAAGCGGATCGCAAAACGAATTTCGTCAAGCAGGTCGCCCTCGGCCGTCAGAGGAGAGTCGCTGCCCAGGGCTATCTTCTCGATATTGCCAAGAAGGGATAAGTCGGGAACCTTACCGAAGAGGAAGTGATTGGAAGATGGGCAGAGGATGAGGGAGGCCCGACGCTTGCGCATGAGAGCGACCCCATCCTGATCGATTGCGAGTCCATGAACAAGCACAGTGCTGTCATCGATAACTCCAAGCCGATCGAGTCCCCATAACTCTTGCCGTGCCAGCTCGTCAACGCCTTCGCAGGCGTGCAAAATGAAGGGCCGGCCTGCTGGGGTGGCGGCGTGCGCCTTGCGAAGGTCGCCGCCGAGAGCCAACGAATGGCCCCAGCCGTAATCCTGAACCACGCGAACCGGGAAATCATCTATTTGCAATTCCGGCCAGAGGGGATTGTGGTGGCTGACTGTAGTTGCTCCGCAAAGAAGATTTCGTAAGCCGCCCCACCAGAGGCGAATCTCTTTTGGCACGGCACGGTGCTTCGCAATTATGTCTGGAAATCTGCTATGTATGTCTTCGCCCCACTCGATGTAATTCCGATAGGGCGGATTTCCCAATTTAGGGAATAGAGCAAACTCCAGATGATCGTGCGCATTCACGAAGCCAGGCAGAAGCAGAAACCCGCTGAGATCGATCAATGTGCAGTCCGATCTAACGCCGGACAGAATGCTAGGAGAATTCAGAATCCGAGTGATGCGGTTGCCTGTGATCTCGATCGAGGCATGGACCATCTCTCGCGGGCCGAGGGCGCATCGAGCTCCGCGAATTAGCAGCTGGTTTTGCCGTTGGGCATTCACGTGCCATTTCTCCACAACGCAGCTCCTGCTCTCTTTGAGAAACGAGCCCAAAAATCAAATGATCGCGAATTGGCCAACGCTCTCTGTGATCCGAAAAGCCAGTGTCGACCTTAAGGAAACTCTGATTAGTCGTGCCCTTTCAAAACATCGACTTATTCAGAGTGTTCCTAGGATTTATGGACTACTCATATTCGTGGCTTACGAGTAACATAAATTCGGAATCGCGATGGCTCACGCCGGTTAAGGAACTTCGCTACGACAGGACGCATCGCCCACCTGAAGCCGTATCGCGGCAAATGAACGGTCCACCGCACGGACAGCTGCTCTTCGAGTTTCCACAGGCGTTCGTCTGTAAGGTATTCAAGACTCCTGATGGAATCTGAAGCCGTTCCATACCGCTCCGTGAAAGCGGCGCGGCGTTCTGACAGCATCTTCTTGCCGCTCTCATCACGCGAATACCAGGGTGTGTCGCAGACAATCACCATGCCGCCGCTTCTGATGCATCGAAGTGCCTCGCGCAGAGTCGCCGCATAATCTTCGGCGTAATGGAAGGAGGCGTTGAATATAACTGCGTCGAACTGCTCATCCTGAAACGGCAGGCGCGCAAGCTCGGCCTGAAACCGCGGGAACATCGCTGGCAAGTGCTTTCGAAAGTGCTCGGCTGCTCCAAGTCCATCGCCATTGTTAGTGAGCAGGTCCACGGCAAACGGGCTATACCCGGCCAATGCAAGACGGTAGCTCATCCAGCAGTTTCCCGCTCCGAGATCCAATATCCGTCGACCGGAAGGCTCAGATAGAAATCATCCTTCTGGCTCGCCCTGCCCTCTGCGTCTCTTATGCGTTCATAATCTTCGATGAATCGTTCATAATGTGCGGCCCGGTCCGGAGGCAGAGCGTGAACGATCCCGTGATTGACTCGCATTTCAAGTCCGCAGAATGGGCATTCCAACCCGTCCAGATTGGCGCTGCATTGAGGGCATTGGAGACGAATGCCAAGATGCGGAGCCTCATCCAAGATGCATTTCCGTACTTCTTCACGCCCGTTAAAAACGGTGTGGAATCGCTCATTTACGTGAATATGTTGCGCCGGAAGGAGGTCCCGCATTCAGCCCTCCATGATCTGTGTCAGTTGCCTGAGAGGCACAAAGGCAGAAGATGCGACAGGAGCATTTCTTGCTCGAGAGGCGAATGCTACCGGATTGCGGCTGACCGGCTCGAGATCATTTACCATTCCCCATAAAGCGCCTATCTTGGCTTCGGTTTCGCGACACACGTTGAGCACCCCCCAGGCATCGACCTCCGCGTGCAGAGCGTCGCGAACGGCGCGATAGAAATCTGTGGTATAGGCTGCGGTGAATATGATGCAAAGATCGTCGCTATCCGTCCAGTTTCGCTTCAGTCCTAGCTGCTCCTGAACACGCTCATAAAAAACTGTTCCTGGAAGCGGATACGAGAACGAAATTCCAACATCGTCCGGTCGAGTCTCACGGACAAAACGAATTGTCTCTTGCAATTCCGCCCAGGTTTCTCCCGGATAACCAAACTGCAGGAAGTAAGAAGCGCGAATGCCGGACTCATTGAGCAAGCGGCGGGCTGCGCGGACGGAAGAGAGCGCCAGGCCCTTGTCCATCGCATTGAGTACGGCTTGCGATCCAGATTCGACTCCCATCCACACTTCGGCACACCCTGCGGCCTTCAGGCTTTGGACGGTTGTTTCGCTCATCAAGTCAGCACGAGACTGAATTTTGAAAGGAATAGCCGCATCTCTCTTTGAAACCTCTGCGGCGAATCGCTGAACCCAGTGGCGATCCAATGCGAAGACGTCGTCGCCAAACCAGATATGCTGGACGCCTGCCGAAACCTTGAGCGACTTCATTTCTTCCGCAACAGCGGACGCAGGGCGCAAATGGAATTTGTTGGCGGAGATGGGCTTTGCGCACCAGTTGCATTTGTAAGGGCACCCACGGCTCGACACCATGTTTACGGAGAAATAGCCGTGAGTACTTACCCAAGCTTTACGATAAGGCTCCATGTCTATCAGATTACGCGCAGGCAAGGGCAGTTCCGGCCATGCGGGATTCGTTGCCAACCGCTGTGAACTGCGCAGCAAGCGTCCATGCTCGTCGAGTCTCACCATACCCGGGATTGCCGGTACTTGTTCGGCGTCCAGGATCGAGCGACACAGCCGTACCAGCGACTCCTCCGCTTCTCCGCACAGAACATAGTCGAAGCCGTTCTCAAGAAAGAGCTGTGGATTGTCGGTCGAATCGGATCCGTGCACGACTGTAATTGCTCCCATGGCACGCGCTGCTTTGGCGATCCTCCACGCCACGTCTCTCATGCGCGTGAGGCACATTTTCGAAAGAAAATTGAAGTCGTCCTCATAGACAGCCACGACTTGAGGCCTGCTTGTAGCCAGGAGCGTATCAAGATTTGCTGACGGCTCTTCAAGCATCGAATCAAACGCCACGACGGATATACCATTCTCCCGTAATGCTGTTGCCGCATAGAGCGTGCCAATCGGCATATAGGGCTGCATCTTGCGTAACTGCTTCGGGTCGAGCGGAAGATGATAGGAGTGCGTCAGCAAAACCTGCGCCATGGTTCACCTCGGATATTTACCGGCCCGCAAATTCAGCACACTTCCGCCCGGTAAAACGTAGCTTAGGCCTACCTGTACGGGAAGTTGTCGCGGAATTGTCAACTCAATGTCATCCCTTGTGGTACGGTGTCTGGACCAGATACAGGGCGGCGGGACCGGGCTCGCCTGCGACCTCGCCTGGCTCGAGCAACAATGTACCGCGAACGGAATGATTGCCGGCAGCGGGGAGACCGGCTGCTGAGTTAGAGAGATGACCGAGCTTGTTGCGTTTGGTAGCGAGATATTTAGCGGAATGAGGATTGGCTGGAACATCAGCACTCACGCGCCTTGCGATTTCAATCCCAGCAGAGCGAACGGCATGAATCTTTTCCGGATTATTGGTCATTAACTGGAGTTTGCGAATATTGAGGAACCGAAGGACTTCTACGGAGAGCGCATAATTGCGCAGGTCCACAGCATGTCCAAGCCTGAGATTGGCTTCAATTGTGTCGAGCCCCTGATCCTGCAGTTGATAGGCGCGGAGTTTCTCCTTCAAGCCTATGCCACGGCCTTCCTGTTGATCGTAGACAAGCACTCCAGCGCCTTGCTCCGCGATTGCCCGCAGGGCCAAGTGAAGCTGCTCATAGCAGTCACACCGCATGGAATGGAAGACTTCTCCCGTCATGCATTGAGAGTGAATGCGAACAAGTGGAGGGGCGCTGTGGATATTCCCCAAAGTCAGGGCCAGAATCGTCTCCGTACGCTCTCCTTCTGCATTTTTGTCGGCGTCGGCGCCTTCAAAGGCCAACAGGTTGAAGTCCGCCCAACGGGTCGGGAGGATCACATCTGCGGTTTTCTTCAACGTCATCAACGTGGATGTGCTCCCCTCAGGCCATTCGCTTTTTGTAGCGGAACTTCATAGATCGATCCGTTTCGGAAGGTTATCTCGCCACGCGAGAATGGGTGTCTCCAGAATGTCTTGATGGAGTCATTCAATTGTCGAAAGCAAGGAACATAAAAGCACAGGTTGATCCCATCATGCAAAAAGGGTGAAACTCAGGATCCAATCTGCACAGACGGCAAGAATCCGCGAATTATCAATTGTGGCGCTTGGTAGGGATCTGCGTTCATCGCTCGGCAGTTCGGCGGAATTGGTAAAGAACATGATCGCCAAGGAGCGCCAGCGGACGGGAGAGCATGCGGTCGAGTGTTTCCATTGCACCGAGAAGCCGCGGCTGATGCGAGATCCACGGCTCGGCGGCACTGGGGGGGACTGTCACGCCGATTCCAAGACGCTTCTCCAGCACAAACCATGGAGCAAAGGCGCGCGTTAATGCGGCGCGGCGATGGTAGACGATGGGAAAGTCGCGCTTTGCAAGCCGCGCTGCTAATGGGCCGCGCTTGCAGCGCCGAAGCACCTGTCCTGGCCGCTTATGAAGTACTTCAATCAGCATCTCCCCTGGGCAGAAGGCGCCGAACAGCACCAGCATGGCGAGGGCACCGGGCTTGAGCAACTGGGCGAGGCCACGCGCCACAGGGGCAAGGTCAACAACGCAGTTAAGCGGAGCGAAGTTGGAGAATGCGCCATCGAAGAACCTTCCACCGGCGGAGAGATGACATGCGGCGAAATCCTCCAGCTCTTCTCCGGTTGCGATTTCAGCCTGCCCTCTAAACGGAGTCAATTTGGCCTTCGCCAGTGCAACCATGGTGGGCGACGGATCGGTCAGCAAGACTTCGAATCCGGCCCCGGCAAGGAAGGCCGCGTCTTCGCCTGTGCCCCCTCCCAGTTCCAGGATGTGGCCGCGGTTCGGAAATTCGCGCAGGAGCGCCTCGCGGACGGCCCGGCGCTGTGCCGCCACGCTAAGCCATGCACCGAAGCGTTGGTCAAAGATCGGCGCAATCGCGTCAAAGGCCGCGACGGCGGGACGCATCGATAACATCGTCACCTCGCTCATGTTTCCGTCTGACTTAAAAGAACCAGATAGCTCTGATTACAACCTAACTGGCCTTCGCTCGTAGCTTTGTCATGTTGGTGTAAAGCGATTGTCACTATAATGTCGATTCGGCCTTTGGATCACGCCGCTGCAGGAGTTCTTTGGGAAGAGAACGCCGTGACGCTGAATCGAGTGCATGCAGCAAATTCTGAAACGATGCCAATGACAATCAATTGACAAACAGGAGACCATGCAAAGACACATCGGATGGCGCAGGTTGTTATCGTGACTGCTGTGCCGTCGTTTGTGCCATTTATTACGTGACCATGCTGTCGCGAAGCGACCGAGGCTCGCAATTCGATCGAGGATGAACCAATGAAGCCGTTTCACGAACTCTTAGTTTGCGACCTCAACCCGCGCTTCCTCCGGGATGAACTCAACGCAAGAGGCTATGCCCTTGTCCGCGGTCTGCTTCCTCAAGCGGAATTAGAGCACGTGCTCAGCGAAGTTACAGAGATACTGTCCTGTGCAGGCTGGCTGCTGCCCGTCCATGACCCGATCAAGCGCATCGCCAATAACAGGGCTGCATGCGGTGATCCCCATCCAGATTTCAAGCGGACCTACCGCGAAGTTTTCAACCTGGAATCGTTTCATGCGCTGCCGCATCATCCAGCATTGAAGGAAGTCATGAACATGCTGGTGGGCGACGATGTCCTGGTTCACCCCAAGCCAATCGGGCGGTTGATTTTTCCAAATTACGATAGCCTGACGGTCCATGCGCATCAGGATTATCGCTTCATGTGCGGAGATCCCGAGTGCTTTACCGTCTGGATTCCGCTTCACGATTGCCCAACCGAACTGGGTCCCTTGCAGATACTGGAGGGGTCTCACCGTTTTGGCGCTATCAACCATGAGGACGAGAATTTGCATGTTCCTGAGATCCCAGCGGGAGCACTGAAAGAAGGCGATTGGGCAAGCGGCCAGATCAACGCCGGCGATGTGCTTATCTTTCACAGCATGACTGTGCACGCTGCTTCTGCCAACCGTTCGAACCAACTTCGAATTTCCATGGACTGCAGATTTCAGAATTACGAGCGGGCCATCCATCCAGGGAACCTGGCTTTTGGCGGCGAATCGGGAAAGTCCTGGGAAGCGATGTATGCAAGCTGGCGCTCGGATGACCTGAAATACTACTGGAAGGGAATGCCTTTGAGGCTCCAGCCATCCAAGTCTGAGATCGAACAACTTTCGCAGACAGCAGAG
>JBEKFD010000031.1:0-29284 GCA_050013495.1 Occallatibacter sp.
CGTGCCATGCCAGAAGCCCTTCACCTCGTCCACCGGAGTGGTATGGAACTTGTACACCACGGCAAGCGACGCCGAAACCAACACCGTAATCACATCCAGAATGATCCAGAACCGGCCCTTGGCCGAGGAGATGCGCAGAATGCCCTCGGCCGATCCTTCCCGCGACCGTGGAGAGGATGGTAGAGAGCTTTGTACGCCTTGCCAGAGTTCTGCCATTCCGCGCTATCCTTTGCTACTTTGAGGTGACAAGCATACGCTCGATGCTTTCCGTGCTTGAATCTTGAATGTCGTCCGCTATGCCATGAATCTTCTGAAGCGACATGGCATGCTCGATAAGTTGAGGAGACGGAATGTAGTCCGGAACCATTTCCTTGAGCAAATGAATTGTGCCGAGAGCATCGCGCTCACCGACAGCCATTTTAAGATCTTCCAAAAATGCCGTGAATTGCGTTGCATCCACGTCATCCGAAGACTGAAGGTTATATATCCTGGAGCGAGCAGTCGGAATCAATTGCTCATCTGGCTTATGTAACTCCTCAACCAGCTTCTCGCCCGGACGCACGCCGGTAAACACAATCTCGATATCCCGGCCGGGGTGCAAGCCGGAGAGCAAAATGAGACTTCTAGCCAGAGCCACGATACTGAGCGGCTCCCCCATGTCGAGCACGAATATCTCTCCGCCCTTGCCGAGTACCAAGGCCTGCAACACAAGTTGTCCCGCCTCGGACGCCGTCATGAAGTATCGCCGCATGTCCGGATGAGTGACGGTCACCGGTCCGCCTGTCGCAATCTGGCTCTTGAAGATGGGGACCACGCTTCCGCTGCTTCCCAGTACATTGCCAAAACGAACCGCAACAAACTTTGTTCGCCGCTGCTTGCCGAGCGCACGGATTGCGAGTTCGGCAACCCGTTTGGTTGCGCCCATCATGCTGGACGGGCAAACGGCCTTGTCGGAGGAAATCAGGACAAAGGACTCCACGCCGTGGCTAGCCGCCGCCTGCGCAACATTCCATGTGCCGAAGATGTTATTTTCGACGGCAGCAAACATGCGCTTTTCCAGCATGGGAACATGCTTGTAAGCGGCTGCGTGAAAAACAATGGACGGCCGGTACTGATCGATGGTCCGAGACACATCGTCGAAACGAGCGACGTTTCCGATCTTGGAATGAAATAACAGGCCAGGGAGCCTTTCGCTCAGATCGCTATCCAACCGGAAAAGCTGCGTCTCCGCCTGGTCAAAGCCGATCAGGGCCAGTGGACCGAAGCGGGCAATCTGCCGGCAGAGTTCCGACCCAATTGAGCCCGCGGCGCCGGTTACCATCACCACTTTCCGGTGAATCCGCTCGCGAACGAATTCCTCGCCCAGACATTCCTGATTTCTTTCCAGCAAGCCCTCGATCGCAGTATTCGCGACACGATTGCTCGATTCGGCACGCAACATTGGCTCTTCCAGATTCATTTTGGGTTTAGACGGGGTTCTGCAAGGATCAGTCGACGCTCAATTCACGCAGGCCGGGACCGGCGGATTCCTGATTGGCTATCTTCTCCTTCCGTTCTCCCGGCTCAAGGAACGCAAAACTGGCGTAGGCTTCGAACATCCGCTCCGGGCCTGATTCCTTGCCCAGAAACACACGCTGCAGCGAGTTGTGGCTAATAACGATTCCAACCAGGGTCAGGATTACGGTCTTCGCATTGGTGCAGCGCAACTCACCATTCTTGATCCATGGCTCAAGATAGCGGGCCACCACCTCGACCAGTTCGCCAAGGTGCCTGCGAACCAGGGGGTCGAAGCTCTCATTCAGTTCCAGGGCGCTATATTGCAGAAGCCGCAGAATCTCCGGCCGGTGCATCAAGGTCTTGGTCAGCAATTCAAAGGAGCGCGTCAGCGCCGTTCTCCCATCGGGAGCATCCGCAATCCGGGCCAGCAGATCGCCACGGAAGCGCAACTGCTGCAACTCCGACTCAAGGACCGCGAGATACAGGTCATGCTTGCGCGGGTAATGCCGATAGACCGTCACCTCGTTGACCTGGGCGGCGGATGCAACGTCGCGGGTGCTGACACCGTTGTATCCGAAGCGGGCAAACAGCTCCGTCGCAGTGGTGAGGATGCGTTCACCCGCACCCCGGCCCTTGGAGCTTTGCGCCCCAGCCGGGTGCCCATCCATTGGAGGATTGGTATTGTTCTGGCTCGGCGGCTTAGGCATAGGTGAGGGCTCCGGAAATCCAAGGCTCCCGCTGAACCGCTTCAGGCTTGGCGGCGATGACTAGGGAAACTCTGATTAAGGCGATGTTTTGAAAGGGCACGACCGGGGTACCCTGGGTCGCGTGCCGCAAGTGTCGCAAAAAGAACGCGGGCTTTAGCCCCCGAGGGAGTGCCGATGGCTTAATCAGAGCTCCCCTTGCGGCCTGCATCGATCCACGGGATGCGTTCTCCTGTTGGCAGCGCGACGTTCTTCTTCTCCCAAAACGGCAGTGTTCAACCAGGCACACACCCTGTAGTTGGAGTTGCGTTGGTTGGGGAACGGATATGACCGTGATTCCAGACTCCCCGTTGCAGGGAGGTTTACGGATCGATCAAGGCTGGGCGAATGTATGCGCTTGCTTGCAGACCCGAAGATCTTGCGGTTTAGAGCGAGGCTTCGCCATCCTCACTTGGGTGAGCTTTTCTTCCCGTCTTGCCTGGCGGGACAAATGAACTCGTCGTGCAGCTTATACTCGGCGCTTAGAAGTTTGCAACGCGATTAAATGGCCTATTTTTGAGGATATGCCGGAACGAAATTTGAGTTCCAGGCGAACGCAGCAACATTCCTGTAACATACCACATCACGAGGTGAGAGCAAGACTTTTATTCAGAATTCGCGAGTCAAAATCAACCCGGTGTTAATGCGCAAGTTATCGCTTGCACACATGGAATCTTTATATCCGATATGCGTGATGTCTTCCCAAAAGGACGGACCCGACCGGGAGCACTGCTTTGGGTGCCTGCTCACACCCACGCGGTCGCCAGCATTCCCAGTCCCACTGCGGACAACTTCAGGCCGTCGGCTCGGTCCTTGAAATACAGCTCATTGAGTTGTTCTGAATGGCGCTGTTCGAAGCGATGAAATCCTGCGCGAAGCAGTTCAACTTCCATCGTATCCGGCGTAAAAAGCAGTTGGAACGGCTCTCCGGCTGCGGCAACGCGACCTGCCAGCGCGGCGAAAGCAATGCGGCCTTCCGGGCTCAAAGATTCCGGATCAAGCGCGTAGTCGAAGCCCACGCCACTGGCCGCAGGCAGACGAGCGATGAAGCCGAGCGTGGCGCGAAAAGCATCAAGCGTGAGGTACGGAATGACCCCCAGCCAGCCGCAGAAGGTGGGCATCCCCGCTTTGAAGCCGGACGAAGCGAGTCCCTCTGCCAATGTATGGTGCTCAAAGTCCAGCGGCACAAATGTCAGGCCGGCGGGCACGGCGATGGAAGCATTGGCGAGCATCGCCTTTTTCCATTCCTGCGTGGCCGGTAAATCGACCTCGAAGACGCGCAGCGAAGGAAACGGATTGCGATAGGCAAATGTGTCGAGCCCGGCGCCGAGAATCACGTATTGCCGAACCCCCAGCGCCACGGCCTCCGCCAGTTTGTCTTCAACATAGCGACTGCGCACCGCCATAAAAGCACGAAAGTCGCGCGCCACGCGGTGCATCGCGCGCTCCATGTGCCGCGGGTATCCCGATCCAACCAGGCGCAAGGCAATGGGATCGTCGAGAACCGGAGGCCGATCCATCAACTGGTGCGCGGCGCGGCGAATGGCCACGCCAAGTGCGGTTATGCTGGCTCTGCCTGTCTCCATCCTTTGCAGTGTAACCGAGACGAAAATGTGTGCCGGCCCTTGCCGCCCGCGTACCATGGTCCTCATGAGCTGGATTGGATGGGCGCTGCTCTCCGCGGCCTTTGCCGCCGCCACCGCACTGCTGGCCAAAGTGGGCGTGGCGCATGTGGATTCAAACCTGGCTATGGCTTTGCGCACCAGCGTGGTCCTGGTGTTTGCGTGGGGTATCGCATTCGCTCTGGCCCGGCCCGGAGCGGGCCTGCTTGGCGAGATCCGTTCCCTCGATCGCCGCACAGTGCTCTTTCTCACATTGTCCGGCCTGGCTACAGGCCTCTCCTGGCTGTGTTATTTCCGCGCCTTGCAACTGGGTCCGGCTTCGCGCGTTGCACCGTTGGACAAGCTTAGCGTCCCGCTGGTCATCGTCTTCGCCTGGCTTCTGCTGGGTGAGAAGCTCACTCCTCCCGCCATCGCAGGCGGCCTGCTCATCACCGCCGGCGCCATGATCATGGTGCTCGCCTGATCGCACCGCTAGCCTAAACGCTTCCCTATCTCCGCTTCCTTATACTGGAGAGACACCAGTCGACCATGACCTCCAACTCCCCCGCTCAACCCGGCCCTGCAGCTCAATCGATCGCGCCACCGCGCCGCATCGCCCTGACCGGCTTCATGGGATCGGGCAAAAGCACCGTTGGCCCCCTCGTTGCCGCCCGCCTGGGCTGGAGTTTTATCGATGTGGATGACGTCAGCGAGGCCGAAGCCGGCGCGCCAATTGCAGAACTGTTCGCCCGCCACGGTGAAGCCCAATTCCGCAATCGCGAACACCAGACCATTGCCCGCCTTGCCGCCGGTGAGGGGCTGGTTCTTGCCCTTGGCGGCGGCGCAATCGAACGAGCCGAGACGCGCGCGCTGTTGCTTACCAGCCCCGGCACGCTGCTCGTTCATCTCGAGGTCGAGCTCGCCACCACGCTCGCACGCTGCGCCGGCACCGAGCATATTCGCCCCGTCCTCGCCGATCAGGCCAACCTCGCCCGCCGTTATGACCTTCGCCTGCCGCTCTATCGCACAGCTCACGTCTCGATCTCAGTCGACGCGCTCACGCCGGAGGAAGTGGTGAAGGCGATTCTCGAAGCCGCGCGGCTACGCTGACCGCAATACGGAGTGCAACGACTTCCCGCTTGCTATCATCGTAAGAGGCTCCCTGGCCGCCATGCGACTTGGGATTCCGCCCTGAGGTTTTCCACCATCCTGATGACCCGCGCCTCCCAGGCCGCCGCTCCCGCAGATCTCGCTGCACCGCCCGCTGAAAGCCACTCACATAGCGCGGCTCACCTCCATGCGCCCAGTCCCGGCGCTACGGCCACGCTCATCCACGACCTGCGCGAACTTTTCAAAGTCAAGGTGGTAGGCATGGTGCTGGTCACCGGCTGGGGAGGCTTTTACCTGGCCTCTATGCAGTCGGGCATCTCCAGCGTGCAACCGGGCCTGCTGGACGCGCTGTTCGGCATTGGCCTGGTTTCGGCTGGAGCAGGCGCGCTGAACGAAGCCCTGGAACGCAAGACCGACGCGCGCATGATCCGCACCGCGCAGCGTCCGCTGGCTCGCGGCCGCTTTTCACTGGCCGAAGGAATCGTTGCCGGACTTGGCGCGCTCACGCTTGGCGCTGTGTGGCTGCTGCTGCGCACCAACCTGCTCACGGTGTCGCTGGCCCTGCTCACGGCCTTCTGCTACGTGGCCATTTACACTCCGCTCAAGCGCTTCACCACCCTGGCCACCTTCATCGGCGCGTTTCCCGGCGCCATGGGTCCGCTGCTGGGCTGGACCGCCGCCCGCCCCCACATCGAGTGGCCGGCCGTGGCGTTATTCGCCATCCTCTTTGTCTGGCAGTTCCCTCACTTCATGGCCATCTCCTGGCTCTATCGCGACGACTACGCTCGCGCCGGCATACGAATGCTGCCGGTCGTCCAGCCCGATGGATGGTCCACTGTGGCCGAAGCGCTGTTCTTTGCCGTGGTCATGATTCCGGTGAGCCTGGCTCCCTGGTTTCTCGGTGTAGCCAGCACCGTCTACGCGGTGCTGGCCGTTCTGCTCGGCTTGCTTTACCTGGCTTACACCATCCGCTTCGCCGGCATCCTGCGCGCCAGGGATGAAACCGAGAGCCGCATGCTGGCGCGCGATCTGCTCAAGGTGAGCGTGCTCTACCTGCCGCTGCTGTTCACCACGCTGATGCTCTGCGCCACGCAGAAACACTAACAGCGCGAACGGGGTGGCATTATTGAAGGTCAGGAGCTTTAGTGAAGGGTACGGGCTTCAGCCCGTACATGATGGCTCCGAGGTTGCCGGGCTTTAGCCCCCAAGGGAACGCAAGGCCGATGAAGATAAACGCCTCGAAAAACTCCACAAGGAATCCAGCATCATGACGACCGCCGTAGCCCCGGAATCCAGCACACGCCCCGCCATCGCCGCCATTCTCGTCGTCAGCGCGGCTGCTACGCTGTTTCTCTTCTGGCTTATCTACGTTCATCCCGCCGCGGCCTTGAGCACGCAATATGCGTTTCTGCCCTCACTCAATGCCATCCTCAACGGCTTGAGCGCCACTGCGCTGCTCATCGGTTACACCTTCATCCGCGCCCGGCGGATCAAAGCGCATCGAGCGGCCATGATCACGGCTTTTGTATTTTCCACACTCTTCTTGATCAGCTACATCGCGCATCACGCGCTCCACGGCGATGTTCGCTATCCCGTCCATGCTGCGCTGCGCTCGCTCTATCTGCCGCTCCTGGCCAGCCACATTATTCTCGCCATCGTCGCTCTGCCGCTGGTTCTTGTCACATTCTTCTTCTCCCTGACCGGTCGCATTCGGCAACACCGCAAGGTGGCCCGGTGGACCTTTCCGTTGTGGCTCTATGTCTCCGTCACCGGAGTTATCACCTACGTAATGCTGCGCCTCGCGCAAGGTTAGTCACACCTCCGTGCCCCATCCATTTCGCGTTCTCTGCGAAATGGGTGGGAAACCAATAGAACTCGGGACCACGCTATTTCCAAAGATGGTCTGGATCCATGCGGAATCAAAGCCCCACCCAACCCGACGACGGCACACGCCAGTTGCTGCAATGGGGCGGCTCCATTCTGGGCTCCGGGATCCTGGCGGGAATTCTCCTCATCACCGTACTGGGCGGGTTCTCCCCTACCGGCGCCAGCACCAACACCGGCTGGTTCGCACTCATCGTCGCGCTGACGTGCATTCCCTTCGGCGGCCTGCTGCTGGCCCTGGGCGTGGCCAAGTGGTTCCGCAACCGCCGGTTGGAGCGATTGCGGTAAGCCGGACATTTTCAAATGACCAATTCCGCACAATCTCGCCGGCCCAAAAAGCTGAGGCCGTCTGCTATTCTTTCTCCTTACAGGAGCCGAGGACATGGCAAGAAGCGTGAACAAAGTTACCCTTTTGGGCAATGTTGGCAAAGACCCCGAAATTCGTTCCACCCCCGGCGGCACCATGGTTGCCAGCCTTACCCTGGCCACCAGCGACCGCTATCAGGATGCCCAGGGCAACTGGCAGGACCGCACGGAATGGCACAATCTCAAGGCATTCAAGCGCACCGCGGAGATTGTGCGCGACTACGTGAAGAAGGGCTCGAAGCTCTACATCGAAGGCAAAATTACGACCAACAGTTGGGATGACAAGGAGTCCGGGCAGAAGCGCTACCGCACCGAGATCCTGGTCAACGAGCTGGTTTTGCTCTCCGGCCGCGAAGAGGGCGCTGGCGGCGGCCAGGGCGGATACAGCAAGGCAAACAGCTCATCAAGTTCAGTAGCCAGCTTTGACCAGAGAACGCCAGCCGCAGCGGCCGGCCACGACGACTACGCCCAATCCGCTGAAATCTCCGATGACGACATTCCGTTCTGACGCAGGATTCCAGTGGATTGCGTTAGAAGTTCGCACGGAAAAAGAGATGCTGTCATCCTGAGCGTATTCAGGCGCGCTCTTTGCGCCTGATGGAGTCGAAGGACCTGCGGTTGCACTTCGGAAGTCAGGCATCGAACTTTCGACTATGATAGCCCGATCAACAATACGAATCAGGCAGTGGAGGGATCGCGGAAGCGGTCCTTTTGCATTTGCCCCAGGCCGATTTGGCCTCCAGGCCCATTCGGACGACCGTCAAAACTGAAGAGGAGAAAATCGAAATGAAACCCGCAAAGCTTTTGCTGCTGGCAGGCGACTTTGTTGAAGACTACGAGATCATGGTCCCGTTTCAGGCGCTGCAGATGGTGGGCCATAGCGTCGATGCGGTCTGCCCCGGCAAGAAAAAGGGTGACCAGGTGCGCACCGCCATCCACGACTTTGAAGGCGACCAGACGTACACCGA
This sequence comes from Occallatibacter sp., assembly GCA_050013495.1. Taxonomy (GTDB): domain Bacteria; phylum Acidobacteriota; class Terriglobia; order Terriglobales; family Acidobacteriaceae; genus Telmatobacter. Next base: position 8,170 of record JBEKFD010000031.1, read on the forward strand.
GAAGCGCGGCCACAACTTCACCCTCAACGCGACATTCGATGAGGTGAATGCAGCGGACTACGACGCTCTTATAGTTCCCGGCGGCCGCGCGCCGGAGTATCTGCGGCTCAATGCCAAGGTGCTCGACATCGTGCGCCACTTTGACCAGGCAGACAAGCCGATCGCCGCGCTGTGTCACGGGCCGCAACTACTGGCCGCTGCAGGAGTGCTGAAAGGCCGCAAGCTGAATGCGTATCCAGCCTGCGCGCCGGAGGTGGAACTGGCCGGCGGCACGTTCGTGGCCCTCGACTTTTTCGATGCCGTGGTAGATGGAAAGCTGGTGACCGGACCTGCGTGGACCGCGCATCCCGCGTGGCTGGCAAAGTTCCTCCAAGTACTGGAGGCTCATCTTGCCGCGGATGCTGCGTGAGCAACCCGTGGCAGCTGAACCTCAGAGCCTCTGCCGTCGCGCCCTCTTCGAGGGGCCTCGTATGGTACATTGACGCCATGATCTTGAAGGGATTGGCAATCTTCGCGGTGCTGGTAGCGCTGGCGGCGATGCCTGCATCGCTCTCCGCGCAGGCTGCAACTCATCCAGCAACTGCGCAAACAGCCCCTCATCCGGCAGCCGCGCAGAAGACCCTGTCTCCGTATCCCACCCCAGCTCCAGCGCAAGCCGAGCCGCGGCCTGATTGCAATGGGGTTCCTTGCGATTACCAGGAGCCGAAAACCATCTTCGTCCCCTCAGCTCCCGCCCCCATGATCTGGACGTTGCATGACAAGATTCTGTGGGGCGCGTACCTCGTGCTTGCGATTCTGGGATATGTGGGCATCATGCTGGCCCTCTCGACGCTGAAGAAGATTGAGCGCAACACCGAGGCTGCGGAAATCGCTGCGGATGCCGCGCAATCTGCTGCGAAGGCGGCCACAGAAACCGCGCAGGCCGCATTGCTGCAGGCGCAGACAATCCTCGATGCGGAGCGGCCGTGGGTGCTGGTTACCGCCGAACCGACGCGCGGCGTGGAGAGCAGCTTCGACATTACTGCAACCAATCGCGGGCGCTCCCCGGCTATTATTACTTCGGCTTTGGATGAGGTTCTGTTTGCGGCCGACGAAGAACACCTGCAGGGCGCGCCTGAGTTCGAAAAATTCAAGTCTGCTGCGCGCTTTGTTCCGGTGATCCTGCTTCCCGGCGAGTCTGCCACCCTGAAGACTTTCAGCCGCGAAGATGTGAAAGCACTGTGCGGCTCGGAGGAGAAGTTTGCGCTCGTTGAAAGCTGGGGCGAGAGACTCTTTTTGTGCGGGCAGGTTCAATACAGCGACCTGATCGCCGCGGTGGGCAGAGAGGCGCATGAGACACGCTGGTGCTGCTGGTATATCCATGGCAAACAGCGCAGCGCGCTCGTCCCCGCCGGACCCGCTGAATACAATTCGCACACCTAAAGAACCTTGCTTAATTAAAATTTGCTGCCCTGAAAGGGCACTCGTTGCGGAGAAACTCGATCCCACTGGACTTCGCTAAAGATTTGTAACAGGGCACGACTTCAGTCGTGCCGAAAGAGGCCGCAAAGACGGGGGTTTTAACCCCTGCAGGAGTGCGCCGTGTTGCGATGGCCATTTTTGAAACACGCCCTATTCATCTCGACGACGGCTCCAGCCTTGCAACTCCTGACGCCGCTCCCGGCACCCGCGCCAGAACCACCGAGTTGCTGTCAGAATAGACGACCTTCCAATCGGGCAGCAGCGGTAACACGCGTACCATCGGCGATTCGGGATTCAGCAGACAAAAGCTGATGCTGTATTTCTTCAGCAGCCCATCGGGGTCACTGCGCAGAGTGGCCCAGTTTCCAAATTCCCCAAAGACTCCTGTCCACTCGAAGACGTCAGTGCGGCCGTCGAGAAACACCGGATGCTCCGGCGCCGCCCAGATGAGATAACCGCCAAACGCGTGATCGTTCAGCATGGGCCCGGAAAGGCGATTGGCCTTGATGAATTCGACCGCGCGAACCGGGCTGGTGGCCGCCACCTGCGCTTGCAGATTTTCGCGGTTCGGAAACGCGAAATACACCACAAGTAAAGCCACGGCAATCATTGCGGCATTCAGGCCGGGACGATTGGCTTGTTCATCGTAGCCGTCCCATAGATTTGAGAACTGGCGCGAGAGGATGGGCGCAGCCAGAATACCGAACACGAACAGCATGCGCATGTGGCTGACGGCCATCCATGTCGCCAGCACCAGCAGGATCGCCTCATCCCAGAACATGCGCGAGCGGCGCGTCATCACCAGCAGAAAGCTCGCCAGCAGCAGGGCCATCAATGCAATGCCGCGCGGCTCACTCATGCGCAGCGGCGCGTACTCGGCTACATTGCCAACCAGCAGGGGCATGTTCAGCAGGGTTTCAAGCGGATAGAGGATTTGCTTGATTCCGCCCGGATTCAAAAACAGCGCGCCGGCTGAAAAAAGAAGAGAGTAGCCCAGATTGCGGCGGCGGTAGTAGTCCCAGCGAGGAGACACGAGCGACCCGGCGCGGAAGGTCACGAGAGACGTGGCCCAATAGACTGTGCCCACAATCAGGCCGAGAATAAAAGACGCGTGGCAGTTGACCCAGACTGCAAACAGCACCGGCAAACAGAAAAACCAGCGTGGATTGCGCTTGCGCCCCAGTTGGATGAGGAGCAGCAAAACGATGAGGAAGATGTAACCGATCATCTGTGCGCGGATGGCGAGGCCAACCGTCGAAAACAGCCAGACGATCAACGCGCCCATGAAGCCGACCTTGGCGTTTCCTGAGTAGAGAGAGCACAGCGCATAGCCGGCAAGCAGCAGAATCGAGGTCAGCAGGCAGAGCAGGAACATGAGGCCCGAGTATCCGCCCCATTTATATGCCGCATAGATAACCAACTGCGCCAGCCACTCGTGCGGAATCCACGCGTGGTGGTTGGTGGTGTAAGAAAACAGATCGTAGACAGGAATGGTGTGCGTGGTCCAGATGACTTCGCCCGTCTTGAGATTCCACCACAGGTCAGGATCGTCAAAACGCGCCCCCACGGTGAGCACCGCAAGAACCACCAGAACGCTGGCCAGCATCGCGGGAAACGAAAAGAGCCTGCGCAGGACTTGCGTGCGCATTTCGCGCCGCCTTAGCTACGCAAGACGGCGATGCCATGCTCAGGCATTCACCGTCTCCCGCAGATCCTGGTCGAACATTGGATCGGGTTCGGCAAGCCGGATCAACCGATGCAGGTAGGCACGCGAGATGGACAGGCTGCGCGCTGCCAGCGTCTTGTTGCCGTTGTTCTCACGCACGGCGGTTACGGCAAGCTTGACCTTGTAGTCGCGAAGCTGGCGCTCAAACGAGCCTGCCGGATGATAGTCGCCGATGTTGACGACATCCTCGCCTTCAACATCCTCCTCTTCCGGAAGCGACAGAGTCAGGTCCTCGGCGCGCAGCGTCATGCCGGGGGCGAGAATGATGGCCCGCTGCATTACATTTTCGAGCTCGCGCACGTTGCCGGGCCAGGGATAATTCTGCAGCATCTGGACGGCCTCGGGTTCCATGGCGTCCATCGGCTTTTGGAACATCTGCGAGTAGTGGCGCAGGAAGTGCTCGGCGATTTGCGGGACATCTTCAGGATGCTCCTGAAGCGCGGGAGATTCGATGCGCATGACGTTGATGCGATAGTAGAGATCCTGGCGAAACTTCCCTTCCGCCACCAGCTGGGCCAGATCGCGGTGCGTGGCGAAGATGAGGCGGGCGCGCAGCGGGATAAGCTTGTTGCTGCCCAGCCGGCTGAACTCCATTTGCTGCAGCACGCGGAGAAGCTTGACCTGCGTGAACAGGCTGAGATCGCCGATTTCATCCAGGAAGAGCGTGCCGTCGCCGGCCTGCTCGAAGTAGCCTTCGCGGGCGCCAACGGTGCCGGTGAAGGCTCCCTTTTCATGGCCGAACAACTCGGCTTCAATCAACGTCTCGGGAATTGCGCCGCAGGAGACGGCCACGAACGGGCGCTTGGCGCGCGAGCCCATATTGTGGATGGCGCGGGCAATCAGTTCCTTGCCGGTGCCGCTTTCGCCAGTGACCAGCACCGCGGCATTCAGATTGGTGACGCGGTGGATCATCTGATAGACCCGCTGCATGTGCCGGCCGGAGCCGATGAGGCGATCGCATGTAACGGGTTCTTCCATGCGCTGGTGCACGGTCTCAAGTTGCCGCTTGAGCAAGGAGTTCTCGTAGGCGCGGCTGAGCATGGTCTTCAGGTCGCGAATGGAGGGTGGACGGCGGCAATATCCAAACGCGCCGGTCCTGACCAGTTCGAAGGCGGTGGTGCGCAGTCCGTCGTCGGCCATCACGATGGAGGGAATGTTGGAGGCGAGCAGGCGGCGCGAGAAACCAACGCGCTCCTGCAGCGGCTCATGATTGGAATTGAGATCCAGAACCATGACGTCGCATTCGCCAGCCGAGACCAGATCGTTCATTCCCTGCTGGTCAGACTTCAACTCAATCTGGAATTCCTTACCAAGGGCAGACGAAAGGAGAGGATGCAGCGTGCGATCTTCTGAATAGAGACCAATTTTGATCATGAATGGGCGACCTTTCCCACTTTGAGCAACTAAACCATACCGAGGTGGATCGGTGGAGTGTCTTCATGATCAATATCGGCGGCGGGAATGGAAATGCCTGTTTCGCGTTAGCGTAATGCAACGTTGGTAACACTCTGGAAGCTGTATGGGGGACTGGGTTTCCCGAATTGACACGGTGCGGAAACTGGCACAATCCGAGCGGACTCATTTCTTCGTCGCAGGCGGGGTGTGTGATAGTGAGAATAGGCGCGGGTTGTTCGGCAGTCAACGGCATTTTAGTAACGCCGCCGGAAGGTGGAAGGACCATGTGAAGCACTGCAAATGAGGTGAAAGGAATCAAGATAACTCATTTATTTTTACATGTTTGTATGTCTTGCGCGAAAACCGGGCTCGTTGAGAAAGCTTTCCTCTTTCGGAGGCTGAAGGGCTGAACGCGCGTATGACACATTTGTGGTATAGGCAATCCCCTCACTGTAACCGCGCCTTGATTACCGGCATTCGAATGTGGCTGAAGAGAGCAGGATGGCGACACGATTGCTACAGTGACGAATGTGACCTTCAGGCCAAAACTTGAGTTGTACCTGCTAGCGGGCGCAGTTGCCGTAAGCCGTTTTGCGTTTCGCAGCCACGATCTCTACGACCTGGATTCGGTGAATTTCGCGCTCGGAATCGGGCGATTCGACCCCACAGTGCACCAGGCTCATCCGCCCGGGTACTTTCTCTACATCTGTCTGGGGAGGCTGGTAAACTTCCTCGTTCACGATGCCAACCTGGCGCTGGTCCTGGTGAGTATTGCCGCCAGCGTGGCCACCGTGGTGTTGATCTATCTGCTTGCGCTGGAGTGGTTTGGGGCGCGGGCGGCGATGTTTGCCGGGCTGCTGTTTCTGTTCTCTCCGCTGGCCTGGTTCCATGGCACCGTGGCTCTGACTTACAGCGTGGAAGCCGCGGCATCGGCCCTGCTCGGCTTTCTTTGCTGGCGGATCGAACAAGGAGAGCGCGGAAAAGGTTCGCGCGGTTTCATTGTTCCCACCGCCATTGCTCTCGGTATTACGGCTGGCGTCCGCCCCTCATCGATTCTGTTCCTCGGGCCGCTTTTTCTATACTCGCTGCGGCATGCCGGGCTGAAGAAGCAACTGGAGGGAATCGGGGCGCTCGGGGTAACGGTCGGTGCGTGGTTTGTGCCCATGATCTGGGCCAGCGGAGGGCTCGCGGCCTACTTTGGTGCGCTGTCCTCGCTGTGGCGCCTCGTTCCTTCCGGAGACACTGTGTTCAACTCCTCCCCGGTTACCTCGATGGCTCGCGCTTTCACCATTATTTTCATCTACTTCCTCTGCTTCGGGGCGTCCATTTTGGCTCCGCTTTGGCCGTTGTGCAACCCCGCGCCCGCTGACAAAAGGAAGAACCTATTCACTGCCGTGTGGGTGGTTCCGGCACTGTGTTTTTTCACCTTCATCTTCCTGAAGATGGTGAACAGCGGCTACCTCCTGCTGCTGGTTGCGCCCGCCTGCCTCTGGATGGGCGGCTGGGCCGCGCAGTGGTACGAGCGCGCCCGCTGGCCGCGGCTGTTCAAGCAGGGGCTGATCGCGGCCTGCGCCGTGGCCAACGTGGCTATCTTCCTGGCCTTCCCGGCCTACTGCTCCTATCGCTCGGTGCGGCAATTTGAAGCGGAGCTGCGGTCGACTGAGACGGCGTTGCCCCAGGTGGGCGCGCCGAACAATCTGCTGATCGTCTCCTTCGACAGCCACTTCCTCGGCTACCGCCATGCCGGCTACTATCTGCCCGGTTATCTGACACTTGAGTACCCTGAGGTGAAGCTGAACCAGGGCTCGCGCATCTTTGCCATGCAGGGGCGCGATACGTATCTAATGGCTGGATTGCCGACCGCGCAGTACACGCGATTCGTGCTCTTCCCGCTGCCCACGGGAGACGCCGGGTTTGCTGGTTACCTCGAAAAAATCAGGAAAATGCTGCCCGCCAAAGACCTGAGCAGCGTGGTCCTGGGAGGCCACGAGTACGTCACTGCGCCCATCGCAGATTTGCCGATTCTTTTCCCTCACGCCGCCCTGGCGCCCAGGGAAGATTTGGCCAGTGAAGTGTATACGCGGCGCGCCACTCCCCTCAGCCAGCCGTAAACAGCCGTGTACACTGCGGCCCCACTCCCGCAGTTAACTATATGAATTCAAAACATTTGAGTCTTCCGGCATTTGGCTTGGCAATTGCTCTATGCAGAGTGTTCCCTGAAATCTGAGGGGCAGAGGAGCTTGAGGAATGCATACGTTTGCCTGGTGGCCGACAGTGATTGTTCTAGCCGTGGCGACCTTCACGGATTTGCGCAATCGCCGTATTCCCAACTGGTTGGTGGTTCCGTTCCTGGTGGCAGGGATCGGGACTTCCGTCTGGCGCCAGGGTTGGCATGGACTTGGGTACAGCTTCGCTGGCCTGGGCCTTGGGCTCCTGCTTTACGGAATTCTCTTCTGGATGGGTGGCATGGGGGCCGGGGACGTCAAACTGGCCGCCGCGATCGGGGCCTGGATTGGACCCAGCCAGTTGTTTATTGCATTGATTGTGACCGCCATGGCCGGTGGCCTGATGGTGCTGGGCTGGGCGCTGTTTGGCGGATTCCTGAAAGACCTGTTCAAGGGAGCGGGGGACCATATGAAGCGCAAGATGCCCTACGCTCCGGCAATCGCAATCGGGACGCTGGTTTCGTTCTTCGCCCGTTGAAGGTTCGAACTAGCCAGCGAAACTCTGGTTAGGTTGTTGTTTTGAAAGCGCACGACGATTAAGTGGCTGTTTTGAAAGCGCACAACGATTGAGTGGCTGTTTTGAAAGGGCACGACTTCAGTCGTGCCGTAGGTGCCGCAAAAAGAATGTGGGCTTTAGCCCCTGAGGGAATGCCGGTGGCGTATTCAGAGCTTCCCTAGTGGTGGAAGCGAAAGCAGCCGAAGTTAAGACAAGGTATCAATTCACCGGGATCGTAAGAGCGGATTGTAACTGGGAATCGCAACAAAAGTGGCACGCAACGGGGAGCAGCGCACAAATGAACTCGAATTCGCCAACATATATCGAAGCGTCGTCCCCGGATTCTCTCGGATCTGATTCGCTGTCTATTGCTCTGATTGGTCCTGACGAGCAGCGTCGTAAAGAGGCAGCCGCCGCTTTGCTCCTGTGCGACGGAGCTCAGGTTCGTGAGTATGCCGCGTACCCCGCCACACTGGACGAAGTGCCGCGCCTCTTGGAGCAGCGCAACGACGTTATCATTATCGACCTCGACAGCAACCCGGAATTTGCGCTGGAGCTGGTGGAAAGCATCTGCGCGAACGGTTCGGCGACGGTGATGGTGTTCTCGTCGAAGCCCGATCCGGAACTTCTGGTTCGCTGCATGCGTGCCGGCGCTCGCGAGTTTCTAACCCCGCCCTTTGAACGCAGCTCCATGGCTGAGGCGATGGTGCGGGCCACAAGCCGCCGTTCCGTCGTGCGGCTGCCGCGCAAAACCGGAGGCAGGCTGCTGGTTTTCCTGGGCGCCAAGGGCGGCGCCGGCGTGACCACGCTGGCCTGCAACTTTGCCGTCTCGCTGGCGCAGGAGTCCGGGCAAAGCACGCTGTTGATCGACCTCGATCTGCCCCTGGGCGACGCCGCGCTGAATCTGGGCATTGTGACCGAGTACTCGACGGTCAACGCCTTGCAGGATGCCGGCAGGCTGGATGGAAGTTTTCTGAACAAGCTGCTCACCAAGCACAGTTCGGGCGTTTTCGTGCTCGCGGCTCCAGGCAAGTTTCCCAATTTCACTCCCACCGCCGAAGCCATCGACAAGCTGATGACGGTTGCGCGGCAGGAGTTCGACAACGTGGTGGTGGATGTGGGATCGCGGCTCGACATGACCGACACGGCCTTGTTCAGGGATGCGTTCACGATCTACCTGGTGACTCAGGCGGGAATTCCGGAACTGCGCAATTCAAATCGTCTGATCAGTCAGTTCTTCAATGTGGGCAGCCCCAAGCTGGACATCGTGATCAATCGCTACGAACCGCGCGCGCTGGGAGTTTCCGACGAGACCATCACCAAGGCGCTCACGCGGCAGGCCACTTGGAAGATTCCCAACGATTATGCGGCGGTGCGGCAGATGCAGAACACGGCAACACCTCTGGCCCTGACCGATTCCCCGATTTCGCGCTTGATCAAGCAGATGGCAACGGCCATTTGTGGAACCCGCGCGGCACAACCCAAGAAGAAAGGCTTCAGACTCTTCGGATGACGCTCCTCTAATAAGGTTCGTCCCGACGCGATGGAAGGTGAAACGTGGAACTGCTGAATCTGGAAAATTACAAAGCGGAAATACACCGGACCCTGATCTCCAAGCTCGATCTGGAGAAGCTGTCGCGCGTCAATTCAACGCAGGCGCGCCAGGCTGTTTCCGGCATCGTGAAGGAGATCATCGCCGATCAGCGGGTTCCCCTGAACTTCGACGAACAGGAAAAGATCCAGGCTGACCTGCTGGACGAAGTCTTCGGCCTCGGTCCGCTGGAGCCGCTGCTGCGCGACCCCAAGATCTCCGACATCATGGTCAACGACAAGGACCATGTATTCATTGAAAAAGGCGGATTGCTGCAGAAGACCAACACCACGTTCCGCGACGATCGCCATTTGCTGCAGATCATCGACCGCATCGTGTCCCGCGTGGGCCGGCGCGTAGACGAATCCTCGCCCATGGTCGATGCGCGCCTGCCTGACGGCTCGCGTGTGAACGCAATTATTCCTCCCCTGGCTCTCGACGGACCTTCATTGTCTATCCGCCGCTTCGGCACCGGCCCCTTGGCAGCGAATTCGCTGGTCGAGTTGAAGAGTATCTCTCCCGAGATGATGGAGATGCTGTCTTCCGCAGTGAAGGCGCGCATCAGCATCGTCATCTCCGGCGGCACCGGCTCCGGTAAAACCACACTGCTGAACATTCTGTCGCAGTACATTCCAAACAACGAGCGCCTGGTAACAATCGAAGACGCGGCCGAATTACGGCTGGCCCAGGAGAACATCGTTCGCTTGGAAACACGGCCACCCAACATTGAAGGCAACGGCGCCATCAAGCAGCGTCAACTGCTCATCAACTGCTTGCGTATGCGCCCCGACCGCATCATCATGGGTGAAATCAGAGGCGAGGAAGCGTTTGACATGCTGCAGGCCATGAACACCGGCCACGAAGGATCGATGACTACGATTCACGCCAACACCCCGCGCGACGCCATTTCGAGACTTGAATCGATGGTGGCGATGGGCAACATGAATCTGCCGGAAAAGTCCGTTCGCCAGCAGATCTCCTCGGCCATCACCATTGTTGTTCAGGCCACGCGCATGAGCGACGGCTCGCGCAAAGTAACCAGCATCGCCGAGATCACGGGCATGGAAGAGAACGTGATCAGCATGCAGGAAATCTTCACCTTCAACAAGAAAGGGATCGGACCCGACGGCAAGGTGATTGGAGCATTCCAGCCTACCCGCATCCGCCCCAAGTTCCTTGATCGGCTGCGCGTCTCGGGCATCATTCTGCCGCCTAGCCTGTTCGAGAAAGAAACACCGGTCAATTACTAAGGGAAGGAGGTTAACCGCTATGTTAATGATCATTCTAGTCGTATTCATGGGCGTATTCGCGGTGGCTGCTCTGCTGCTTTATGCGGGCGGTTCCGGCGCCGCGCAAAAGGCCAAGCAGGTGCAGGCCACGCTGGACTCCGCTCTGGCGACAGAGAGCCAGGAGATGCGCGACCAGATTGTGAATCTGCGCAAGAACGAGCAGTTCAGCGCCATTCCCTGGATCAACAACCGGCTCAGCAAACTGGAACTCGGCCCGCAACTGCAAGCGCTGATTCACCAGGCCAATTTGAAATGGACGGCGGGCAGCCTGCTTGCCATGTGCGGCGCCTGCTTTGCAATCCCGGCATTCGCCATTCACTGGAAGTTACAAAACTGGGTCATCGCCCTGGTGGCAGGGCTTGTGATCGGCTTCTTCCCCATCTTCTTCGTGCTCTTCAAACGCAGCAAGCGATTCGCCGCATTTGAAAAAGAACTGCCTTCGGCCTGCGATCTGATGGTGAGCGCGCTGCGCGCGGGGCAAAGCCTGATTGCGGCCATGGGCATGGTGTCACGCGAGTGCTCCGATCCGCTGAGCGGCGAATTCAGAACCTGTTTTGAAGAACAGAACTTCGGCCTGGAAATGAAGATGGCCATTGATAACCTCATCCGCCGAGTGCCGCTGCAGGATCTGCGAATTGTGTGCACCGCGATTCTCATCCAGAAGGAGAGCGGTGGCAACCTTGCCGAAGTGCTGGACAAGACCGCGCATGTCATCCGCGAGCGGTTCCGCCTGCGGCGTGAAGTGCAGACGCGCACGGCGCAGGGGCGCATGACCGGCTATGTATTGACCTTGCTTCCAATCATCCTGGGCATTGCATTGTATTGCGTTAACCCAACCATGATGAGCCTTCTGTGGACGCGCGACATCGGTATCAAACTGCTTTGGGCGGCTTCCATCATGATCATCCTCGGCGGATTGATCATTCGGAAGATCGTCAACATGGACGTTTAAGAGGGGACCTATGGGACTGTCGATTTTAGCATTCGCTGTATTGTTTCTGTTGATCGCCAGCGGCGGGCTTCTGCTGTTCTATCGCGAAGCCATGCTGCAGCGCATCTCGGAAGTCATCAATCCGGGTTCCAAACCGAAGACCCTGCTCAGTTCCATTCAGCAGTCGGGGTTCTCGATCGGCGGCGTGGTCGAACACTTCGACAACGTGATCCCCAAGAGCCAGGCGGAAGTGTCCGTGGTCAAGCAGCGCCTGATCCGCGCCGGTTACCGCAAAGAGTCCACGGTCAAGATCTTCAACGGCTCCAAGTTTGTCATACCGATTGTGCTCTGCATCGCGGCCCTGGTCAGCGGAGTTGGCGCGATGAGCCCGTTCTTCGTGTATGCCGTTTGCCTGGGCGTCGGCTACCTGGGACCCGATTTCTGGCTTGGCCGCCAAATCAAGAAGCGTCAGAGCAAGATTCGCCGCGGACTTCCGGATGTTCTCGATCTTCTCGTCATCTGCATCGAGGCTGGGCTCAGCCTGGACCAGGGAACGGTGAGGACATCGGAGGAGCTGGCCCACGCTCAGCCGGAACTTTGCGATGAGTTGCACGTGGTTGTACTGGAACAACGCGCTGGACGCCCGCGCCAGGATACGTGGAAACACCTGGCGGAGCGCACGGATGTGGACTGTGTGCGCAACCTTGTATCGATGCTGATTCAGGCCGAGCAGTTCGGCACCAGCATCGGCAAGACGTTGCGCACGCATTCTGACACGCTCAGAACGCAGCGCATTCAGCAAGTGGAAGAAGCCGCAGCGAAGACCACCATCAAGCTGATCTTCCCACTTGTCTTCTTCATTTTTCCATCGCTGTTCCTGGTTACATTAGGGCCCGCGATCATCATCATGATGGATTCATTCAAACAGATGTTCAAGACCTAGTTGTTCAAGACCTGGGGAAAGGAGGATCCGTATGGAAAGTGTCACGATTATCAGAATCGTTGCCGGCTTGTTGTTCGCCGTCGTGCTTGGAGTGTTAGTTCAACGCCGCCGCTCGCGCGTCAATTAGCGCGGTCTGTGCGGGTCTTTTCGGGCGGGGCCTGGTTGGATCCTGGCCCCTGCTACAAACCTCGCAGTCATCGAGGACCGAGGAGTCTGGATGCAATGTCGCCGGCTCTCAACGTCACTGACAGGCTGTGCAACACGTTTCGCAAATTTTGAGAGGAAAGGGAAAATCACATGGACAGCACAATTTTGATTCGCGTAATTGCCGGCGTGCTCTTTGTTGTGGTGCTTGGCGTTCTGGTTCAGCGCCGCCGCACTCGCGTCAAGTAACTCAAACAAGAACTCCACCCGGCGGAGGTGTCGTCGCAGACGGACTCCGCTGGTAGCCGGCCCAGTCAGGGACCGGGAATCCCGGCGCTTCGGCGCCAGGCTCTACCCGGAGCTGTTGAAGGCTGATGCCGCTTGCAAAGCGCTGTAAGTACGAAAGGGGATTCACGATGGACAGTACCATGATTATCCGGATCGCGGCGGGTGTGTTGTTTGTGATTGTGCTGGTGGTCTTAATCCAGCGCCGCCGCACATCGGTCAAGTAGGACGGCGATGACTTATCGGCTGATGACGCTGGGCAAATGTGTCGGCGTCAACCAGCCAAATCGGTAGCCCCGCTTGCGGGGAGGCTTAGCGCTGTTTGCTGAGCGTCTCATGAAGTACCGAGAGCGGGAACGGTGGACTGCGCCTTTGCACGGGTATCCGGCAAGCGCCTTCCTCGGGCCAGCCTGGGCTCGGCAGCTCGATCGCCCTGTCTTGTTTGAGAAAGGACTTGCAGGTATGCAGCGCATGAAGGAATTCGACTCATTGACTGGCACTTTGGATCAAAACACGGCCGCCGGGGGTTCATCGAAGGCGGGAGGCAATATGGAATCGCGGAAACTTTGCGCTTACAACCAGACTCGCGAATGCTTCCTCGGCCTGGAGGTCGACGGCGCTGACCTTTCGCTGGCAAAACTTAAAGACCGTATTGCCACACTGGCTCTCAAATCCGGTGAAGGTCTCTGGCTATCGCCTTTCAGAGGACTTCCCGAGTGGGGTATCCGCGTCCCCCTCGATCTGCTTTACCTTGACCAGGACTGCCGGGTCATCGATGTGGTGGAGTCTTATCCGGTATTCCGCGCCAACGCCGGCACGGCACAGCCGGTAAGTGTGCTGGCTCTGCCGACACATTCCATTTATTCGTCGCAGACTCAGAGCGGCGATCAACTGGTGCTGTGCGTGGCTGAAGAGATGCAGCAGCGGCTGGAGCGGTTTACCGGCACCGCGAATCATGCCGCCCAGGGCGCCGCGGCCGGAACTGAAAACGGAAACCGGCCTGGACCTGTCCCGGTCCCCGTTGTCGCCGCACCAAAGCGCGCCGTTGCGGCGGTTCCATTGCCGGCTCCGCCCGCACCCAAGCACGGCGCGGCCTCTGTAGTGCAAAGCGCGGTGCTGCTCCGCGAGAAGCCGCTGTGGAGCGGCGGTCCGGGGCTGCTGGAACTGGAAAACCGCTCGGAAGAAGAACCGTCTGCAACGCGCCAGACGCACATGATGGGCCTGATTCAGCCGGAGATGAAAGACGTCCGGCCGCCCAGGGGATGGCTGGAGCGCTGGTGGTCGCCTGATCCAAGAAAGGCTCCGCGTGAAGCGGCGCCGGGGCTGGCTGCTTATTACTGGACCGGCGGACCTCCGCAGGCGCACACGGTGAAGGACATCAGTTCGAGCGGCTTGTATGTCGTCACGGAAGAACGCTGGTATCCGGGCACGCTGGTGCTTATGACGCTGCAGAATTCCGAAGCGGGAGAAGAAGTGAAGGAGCGCACCATCTGCGTTCACTCCAGGGCAGTTCGCTGGGGCAAGGATGGCGTGGGCCTGCAATTTGTTCTGCAGGATGAATCGGGCGACGCGACCATGGCGGCCGCGGACAGGAAAGCTCTGGATCGCTTTCTTGCGCGTTTGCGCAAAGGCAAGCAATAGGAGTTGTTTTGTTGAGCAGTGAATGCAATGCAGTTGAAGGCACTGTTGGGAAAAAGATGTACGACTCGGCAGTGCATGGAGGGAAAACGATGAAGATGAAAACCGAATTTCGCGGACAGGCTATTACGCACATGCGCAGCCAGTGCCGTATAGCAGAACCTACTCAGCCAGGCGTCGATGCCCCACCCCCAGGGCGTCGAATCCTCGCACTGCTGCGCATTGGCGAGCGAGGAAGCGCGCTGGTTGAGATGGCTCTGATCATGCCCATGCTGCTGGTGCTGACCACAGGAATCTTCGTGTTCGGCATCGCCATGAACAACTACGTTACGCTCACCAACGCGGTGAGCGTGGGCGCGCGGACTGTGGCCCTCAATGCGCAGCTCACCACCGACCCTTGCGCGGTGGCATCGGCAGCGATTGAAGCGGCTGCACCCAGCCTTAACTCGTCCAAACTTAACTTCTCGTACTCATTTAACGGAAGTCCCTATTCAGGATCGTCCTGCAACAGCTCCAGCATCGATACCGGCGCAGCTGGGAATCTCGCATCGGGAACCACCGTTACTGTCACCGCCACCTATCCCCTGAACCTCTCAGTTTTCGGAACCCAAATGTCGCCCAGCAATGCTGTGCTGCAAGCGACCTCTACGGAGTTAGTCCAATGACCTCAAACAACAGAATTACTCTTCACCGGGCACTCAAGGAACAGCGCGGACAAGTGCTGCCCTGGGTTGCTCTCATGATGGGGCTGTTTCTGGGCATGGGCGCGTTCGTTCTGGACGTGGGCCATGCCTATATCTGCTACCACCAGCTTCAAGCGGCTACGGATGCGGCTGCGCTGGCGGGAGCGAAACAGGTCTATTATTCAACCGCACTCTCCACCGCGACCAACTATTCCGGATCGACCGGAACGTCGGGCGCGCCCAACAACTACCCCAGCCTGCAGAACGTGACCATCGTCTCGTCCACCACAAAGTGCCTGTCGACGATTGTTGCCATGGGTATCCTGTGCGAGGGACCGAACACTGCCAACGCTGTTCAAGTGGTGCAGTCGGCGACCATCCCTACGTTTTTTGCTCAGGTCTTCGGCATCAACCAGTTGAAGCTGTACGCGACCGCGACCGCAGCCAAGGGGAAACCCGTCCCGTTGAATGTGGCGCTGCTCATCGATACAACGCTGTCCATGGACGACGAAGACGCCAACTGCGGCAACACGCAGCTTGGCTGCGCCATGTCCGGCGCTCAGACGCTGCTCGCGGGCCTTGCGCCTACACTCGACGCGGTGAGCGTGTTCACGTTCCCCAATGTGAGCCCGGCCACGGTCAGCAACGATACAAGCTGCTCGCCGCCGCAGAGCCTGAATCCGTCGTTCTATAGCTACCCCACGGCGGGGCTGGCGACATCGGTGCCTTACACGTTTCCTACCATTCCCAGCACCGCCTCAACAGGCTACACAGTATCGAATGGCGGGACTTACCAGATCACCAGCTTCAGCAACAGCTACCGGAATTCCAACGCCAGCACCACACCCAATGCCAACGATCCTGTGGTTCAGGCAGTTGGACAGCCCGCCAAGAATGGCAATCCCGCGGTGGGAGCCTGTCTGGCTCCGCCCAACCAGGCGGGCGAATTCGGCACCTACCTTGCGGGAGTCATCTACGCCGCGCAGGCGGCGCTGGCCCAGGAAAAGGCTGCGGAAATATCGGCGCTTCCGGTGAACTCTCCCACCCCCATCAACATCATGATCATCCTCAGCGACGGCAACACCAACGCCTCGCCGTATTACGGGTTCAGCAACCAGTTCTTCACGCCAAACGTCACATTGAATACCAATGGCGTCTACCCCGCGGGCGACGGCGATTGCGGTCAGGAAGTTGTGGCCGCCACTACGGCGAAGGGAGACGGCACGCAAATCTTCACCATTGCCTATGGATCGCCGGCAACTGGCACCTTCAGTTGGAATCCCAACGATCCCGGAGACAGCGTCAACAACGCCGGCTGCCCCACCGACCAGGATTCATTTTTCTCCGCATTCCACCTTGGCTCAAATGTGAGCGCATATCCCAACATCGCCCCCTGTACAGCGATGAAGGATATGGCTTCGCCGGACACCGCCGCGATTCAGTACTTCTACTCCGACTACCTCCAGTCGGGATCCAACAGCACATGCTACTCCTCGGTCACAGACTCGCCGACAAATCTCACTGACATCTTCGCTTCCATTGTGGGGAGTTTATCGAAGGCGCGATTAATCCCCGACAATACGCAATAGCCGCCCTCGCAAGGCGGTCAGCACTTCCCTTCCCGGCGATTCCACATTGGATTCGCCGGGAAGTTTTTTATTCCTCTTCTTCCGGGATGATGAGAAGCACTTCCACTCTTTCCGTTTGCCCGTTCTGCACCGCGGGCCGGAACTGCCACTGCGCCAGCGCATCCAGTACAAATCGTCCCTGCTGAAACTCCGGCGGAAATGCCAGGCCTAGCGATTCAAAGCGTCCTTCCCGATTCACGAATCCATGAACCAGAATTGCGTCGGAAGTGAAGCTCCCCGGAGCAAGGTTGGGGCGCACAATGTTATAGGGCCACGGCGCCTCGAGGCGTGCGATGTTGCCTGCCTGTGCAGCATCGGCGCCGCGCGGAAGCGAGTACTGCAGAATCCAGCTCTTCTGCAGGCCAACGTGCAGATAAACGGTGTAGGCCACGCGGTCGTTCCAGATGCCGGACATTTCAGGAAACTTTTCTTCCAGGCTCGCTCCCACAACGATGGCGCCGAACTGGCCGTTTCTGGGCAGGGTGAAGTGCTCGGTGCTGAGTCCTTCGTCGGCTCCCGACCCATTTCCATCGCCAGGCTTGGTGCCGCTGCGGTCTCCTGCAACGCCATCGGTGTCCCCGGAGTTGCCGGCAGCTTCATCGCGGCCCGTGCCGCCTTCGCGGCTCGACTTGCGGCCGGCAGAGGCCTGGCCCGGCGCCAGGATTCCAGACTCACTCTGCTCCGTGGTCTGGTTCACCGGCGGCAGCGTCGCGGTCCCATCCGGCATGCGGAGATCGGAGATCGACATGACCGCGGTAGGCGTGGGCATTGCCGCTTTCTGCGAAGTTGTGACAGGAGCAAGCTGCACCATGTTCGGCCCGTGAACCACCAAAGGCGAAGTCGTTGTGGGGAAGACCGGAAGACCGTCCGTAGGCATATTGGTTGAAGATATGCCGATGTCTCCCAGGTTCACCTCTTCATTGGGAGCTTTCACCGACGGCTTCACGTCGGAGGCCGTGGCCTTCTCCGGCAAAGGAGCGACCAGTGTTTTGACTTGCTCTTTCTTGGGCGACCAGATAACGACAGTGGGCACCGGCATTTCGATGACAGCTCTTACCGGATCTGGAATATCGGGCTGCACGAGCGTTTGCGGTCCCTTTTCGGCGTCGGCAGTTTGCCGCATGACAGCAGGATGCGAGGCGGGCTTATTTCCGGGCTGAGGCTTGGGCGGCGCCTCGGCATGAGGTCCGGGATAAGCGATGCCCTTGGCTGAAGACTGCCGCGGCGGTTCCTTCTCGGCATGCAGATCGAGATGACGAATCGTATACCGCTTGCTGATGATGGGGTCTCTGAATTCGGGCGTGTAGATGATTCCGAAAGATAGCAGAGCCACGGCTCCGGCATGGGCAAGAATGGAAACCACGAAGGAGGTTGGCCGCTGGCTTGGCTCCGGCCTCTCTGAGAAGAGCGAGATCATGCGCGAAGAACTCATGTTCGGGTCATTTCCCTCCGTCGCACGGTCTCTTCTATCTTCATTCGGCTGATGACTCCGCAGGGCTCGATAACTCAAGAGAGCACGGAAGAAGCCCCGCAGAACCCTTCACATTTCAATTCTAACCTTCTTCCTTCCCAAACTGGCACCTATCTTCCTCATAGCACTCTTGATACCCCACCTGATTTCTGCCTCGGTTCTAGGCCCATATTTGAACGTTGCCCAAGCTACACTGAACTCGCGTTTGAACTCGTTTGGCTTGTCAGTTATCCATTCCCGGTTCGGCGTGTTAAGAATTCGTCTCTTAAGTGCCGATATACACAAGAGACAGAAAGGCGGAGCTGGCCGGGTAGCCAGTTCAGGTGGACTCAATGAATAAAAGACTACTTACGATCCTACTCCTCGCTTTCGTCATCGCAGGCGCTTGCGCCTTCCTGGTCTTCCGCGTGGTTGGAAGCAAACTGGGGGCGGGCCAGCCGTCAACGACGCGCGTTGTGGCTGCAGCAGCCGATATCAAACTTGGGACGGTTTTGACCGCTGCCAACCTGACGACTGTCGACATTGCGGGATCGGTGCCCAAAGGCGCGATTCTGAAACCCGAAAACGCCGTTGGGCGGGGAGTGGTCTCCGACATTTATCAGGGCGAACCAATTCTGGACAACCGCTTGGCCCCGGTGGGCTCGGGCGGCGGGCTGGCTGCGACCATCCCCGACGGCTTCAGGGCGATTGCCGTAAGAGTGGACGATATTGTGGGCGTGGCCGGATTTGTAACTCCCGGCATGCACGTTGACGTGCTGGTCTCGGGCATACCTCCGGGAGCCAACAATGCGCCCAACTCCCGCCAGGCGATGCTCGGAACGGAAGTGAAAACGGTGCTTCAGAACATCCAGGTGCTGTCGGCAGGCGTGAACATCCAGAAGGATGCGGAAGGCAAGCCGCAGAGCGTGCAGGTGGTCAACCTGCTGGTAACTCCTGCGCAGGCCGAGACACTGAGCCTGATCACTTCCGGCGTAAAGATCCAGTTGGCGCTGCGTAACCCGCTTGACACCAAGACGCAGGACGTCCCGATGACGGCCATGGGCAATATCTTCGACGATCAGACTCCGCCGCCGGCACACCCTGTGGTCCATGCCATCAAGAAGACTCCAGCCCCGCCGGCAAAGGTCTCGATCGAGATCTACAACGGCAACAAACGCACTGAAGAAAAATTCAGTTCTCCCGAGGCAAAGCAGTGAGAGCGAAGACTGGCATACCCATCGCATACCTCTGCGCATTGTCCGTTTTCCTTTGCGCCGATTTGGGCCTCAAGGCTCAAATGTCAACCACGACCACTACTTCGCTGCCCGGCGCCGTTCCGGTGCAGGACTCAACCAATGAAGTTGCTGTCGCGGTGGGCAAGACCTTGCTGATCGACTGCGCGCGGCCTGTTGCGCGGGTGGCCATCGGCCTCGGCGAAATAGCGGAAGCTTCCGCGGTTTCCCCCACCGAGATCATGGTCAATGGCAAATTGCCCGGTGAGACCAGCCTGATTATCTGGGACCAGCGCGGCGGACGCCAGTTCTTCAATGTGACGGTGCGGGCCAGTTCAGCCGTGACCACCGACAACCTGGATGCAATCCGCCGCGAGCTTCGACTCGAGCTTCCCGGCGAGCCGCTGAAAGTCTCGTCGGAGAACGGCATGCTCTTCCTCCGCGGCACGGTCAGGAACCTCAACGGCTCGGCCCGCGCGGTGCAGATCGCTTCAACCGGCGGCAAAGTCGTCAATCTTCTGAACGTCGAAGTGCCTGCCCCCGATCCGCAGATTCTGCTCAAAGTACGCTTCGCCAGCGTGGACCGCAGCAAGGAAAGGCAGCTCGGCATCAACTTCTTCACCAACGGCCTCGGCAATACCTTGGCACAGGTGAGCACGGGACAATTCTCTCCTCCGTCTGTGGGTTTGCCAACGGGCGGATCCTCCGCAACGGCCATCGTTTCAAACGAGCTGAACCTGTTTGCCTTCTTCCCAGGGCTCAACCTCGGAGCAACCATCCAGGCGCTGGAGCAAAAGGGCGTGGTTGAACTGCTTGCCGAGCCCAATGTGATGGCAACCAATGGCCACGAGGCAAGCTTCCTGGCCGGCGGCGAGTATCCGTATCCAGTGGCGCAGGCTTCGTCCAGCGGCAGCGCGGCAATCACCATCATGTTCAAGGAATATGGCATTCGCCTGAATTTCATTCCCACCATTACCCCGCGCGGAACCATTCGCCTTCAGGTGGCGCCCGAGGTCAGCGCGCTGGACTTCACCAATGCCATCGAGATCTCGGGATTCGACGTGCCTGCCATTACTACCCGCAAAGTGAAGACCGAAGTGGAACTCAGCGACGGGCAAAGCTTTGTGGTGGGCGGCTTGCTGAACAAGACCGAGACCGAATCCTTCCAGAAGATTCCTTTCCTGGGAGATGTTCCGGTGCTGGGCAAACTCTTCCAGTCGATTCAACGGACCAAGACCGACACAGAGCTGATTGTGATCGTGACGCCGGAGATTGTGTCTCCCATCGGGGCTGGTTCGGCGCTACCGGAGCTGAAATATCCGACGCCGTTCCTGCCGCCCAACACCGGCATCGCGATGCACACTCCGGATGAAAAGACACCGGCCAATACGCTGCCCACGGCGCAGGCCACCATCCCTGTGGAGAAGCTGATTGACAGCTTGAAGCCCGAGGCGCCGCTGATCATCGAAGGCGCGACGGGAAGCTTCGGAGGCGGCTCCGGCGGCATCAGTTCCGCTCCTGTCACCGCTCCCACTTCCACGACAGCACCGCAGTAAGACATTCGCCGGCCGTCTTTAAAAGATGGCCGGCGATCCTTTTATCCTGGCAATCTCCCTCCTGTACAATTTCCGCAACTGTTTCATACGACAGTTGCAGCCCGAGATTCTGGAGGGAGCAGGGAGTTTTAACCCCCTGAAATTGGTCCAAAAAGCCACGGCCTTCAGGCCCGGACAAGACCTCCAAGGCCAGATACAACTGTTGGTATCAAGCGAATGCCGTTGATCTGGGCAACTGGATGCCTGCCCGCGAAAGAATCATTGTCTCCAGCCTTTTGTGCGGGGAGCTCATTGAACGTGCGACGCGAAGAAGCCCCAGCGGGAGTGTAGGGGGGGGACGACAGGACTCATGACTTCACCCCAAGAGAAAAACCCGGATACCCGCCTGCGGGTCTCGAACGTCACGCGGGGCACAGTGCTGGCAACCCGCCTAGAAGTTGCC
>JBEKFD010000032.1:0-28769 GCA_050013495.1 Occallatibacter sp.
CGCATCGCTTTTTCCCCAGTTTCCAGGCCATTTGCCGCGCCCTCAGGGAAATTCTAGTGCAACAAACACCGCATTTCATCAGGTTTTATGAGGGTCTTGTTGGTCTTTCAGGATCGACTAACGAGCGCACTACCAATCCATCGGCGGGCCTTAGCCAAATGGCTTTGGCTCTCTCTCCCAATGGAGAATTTCTGGCCGTTCTTCTTCACCATACGCTTAGCTTTTATCGGCTTCGTAGAAGGCACGATTGAAGTGCCGTGTTGGTTGTCGCTCGTTGAGCGCCGACTGCATCTGAGAACCCCTTCGGGCCGAGGTGTTAATTAAGGTTACTGGCGGGTGTAACGGCTTTTCGGAAGTGACAGTGGCCAATCCGTGGCGGACCGAAGTCAACCATCTATACGCAGCCGCTGCCTTACTACTCGCCTTGAGGGCACGGCCCCCTGGCCAGCACGGTTGACCGGGACCGACTCAAAACAACTCCGGAATACTATGAAACGCAATCCGCGTCGGCGCTGCCTTATATGCCGTCAGCATCGTTGCCGGGGCCAGCGTGCTCATCCCGTATTTGTTGTTGATCTGGTCCATCACCGCCAGCAGCCGCGCGCGGCTCTGCTCGTCCTCGGTGCCATCGAAGAGGTTCAGCGAGTGTAGGCGGTCGGGGACCAGGTTGTTTAGATGGACGCCAATGAAGTAAGGCTGATCATATTGCGCGCCCTCGGGCTTGCTGGCCCACAGCCTCGCCAGCGCCGCAATCAGCGTGGGGTTGTCCTGGCACTCGCTCAGCTTCAGCTCCGCCTTCCATCCCTTCACCGGCACGCCAAACGTGCTCACCGGTCCTCGCTCGCCCTTGGGGCCAGCGAAGCCAACCACCAGTCCGATGCTCGAGGCCCACAACCCGCCTGCCCGCAGCCGCATGGCCGCCTTGTGCAGCAGCTTGTGCGCCACCGCGTAGGCCTTTTCCGGCGTCCGCATCTCCGGAGCCAGCACATGCTGGTGGCTGATCGACTTCAAATGCTCGGTCTCCGACATGTCGAAGTCTTCGCCGCGCAGCCAGTGAAACAGCCGCTCGCCCCACACCGATCCCCACAGCCCGCCGGCCTTCTCGCAATCGAGGGCCAGCAGGTCGTCCATGGTGTGGATGCCCTGGTCGTTCAGCTTTTTCTCGGTCTTCGCGCCAATGCCTGGCAGGTCGCGCAGGGTCAGATGCCGCAGCGCGTCGGGAAGCAGGTCCAACGGCAGCGCCACCAGCCCATCGGGCTTTTCCATATCACTGGCCACCTTGGCAAGATAGCGGTTGGTAGCCAAGCCCACCGAGCTGCGCAGCATCGGCCCGACCTTCTCGCGGATGGCCGCCTTCACCCGCCTGCCCAGCTCCATCGCAGCCAGCAGAGGACGCTCGCGGCCCATCAGGCGGCAGGCCATTTCATCAATCGAGAGCACCGCCGTCACCGGCAAACAGCCCTCCACCGCTTCCACAATCCGATGATGATAGTCCACGTAAATCTCGTGCCGCGCTTCCACAAGGGCAATTTCGGGACACATCCGCTTGGCGTCGCCCACCATGGTGCCGGTCTTGACCCCGTAGGCCTTGGCTTCATAGCTGGCGGCAATGCAAACCGTGGTATCCGCCATCATCGGCACCACGCCTACCGGCCGCCCGCGCAACTCCGGCCTCACCTCCTGTTCCACGGAAGCAAAGTAGGAGTTCAGGTCGACGAACAGCCAGTTCAACCCGCAATCCCTGGCCTCGCCGCGTGCGGCGTTCTCCACAAACCCCTTTTGAGGAACATCGTCTAACCAATCGGAGGGATGGTCTTCCGGCGCGCCCTGGCTCATCATCGGTTCCTGTGCCGGATTGGGACGAGTCGCCATCTTCGATCAATTTTCGTCTTTTATTCGCTTGCAGGCAAGAAGAAATTCAGGGTGACGGACATTTAGGCCGATGATACACTTGGGTTCGCTGGGATACCGGTGCACCGATGCCAGATCGGTTGGTTCGTAACCTCGGATGATCGGCGAAGCATCAAATAAATCGCGTAGGTTTTCCTGCATATGCATAACCTGGTTCACTGGTTTGCGACAAACGGAGGCATCGTCGCCGTGCTGGTCACGGTAGGCGTGGCCGTCCTCCTGGTCGCCTGCCTGGGATGCTCGAACTGCGGTCCCCGCGAAAAGGACGACCTGTTCAGCCGCCACGAGATGTAAGGCAGGCTTAGAGAACCTTCGTTCCCTGATGGAACCTGATGCGCCAAAGATCCCCCTCCATCACCCAGATCGAACTCCTCAAAACCGATGAACTTTGCCCCTGACTTGGGCTTTGTTCGGCATTGGCTCGCACCGTTCGATAAGTCACCAGCACCGTCCCGTCTGCAAGCCAATCGCAGGTTAAGCCTTCGATTACTGGCGGCTGGTAGTCTTCGGCCGCGAGGTGCTCAATGATTTGTTCCCGCGTCCAAACCCGTCCCGACGATCCGAATTCCACAAAATCCCATGACAGGAGTTCCGCAACCCGCTCCCGATCACGCCGAACCTCCGGGTCCAGCAATGCTTCCTCGCACGCCTGGACGTGCGCGAAGACGATCCTGTCCAATTCCAGGCTCATTCCACCGCCGGCTTCAGGTACGTCTCAAACTGCGCCAGGATGCGGTTGAACAAATGCGTGCGCACATCCGGCCCGGAGATGGAGTGCGTCTTGCGCGGATAAATCTGCAGATCGTAAGGCAACTCCGCTTCAATCAGCTTTTGCACAAACTGCACCGAATTCTGGATATGCACGTTGTCGTCGCCGGTGCCGTGCACCAGCAACAGCCGCCCCTTCAAACTGGCCGCCGAGTTGATCACCGAGAAGTCTTTATAGCCGGCGGGAAAATCTCCAGGCTCGCTCATGTAGCGCTCGGTATAGATTGAATCGTAATTGTGCCAGTCGGTTACCGGCGCAACGGCAACTCCCGCCCTGAAGCGGTCCGAGTGCGACATGGCGTAGAGCGTAAACGTCCCGCCCCAGCTCCAGCCCCACCAACCCAGGCGCTTCCGGTCAAGCTGCGGATACCTGTCCAGAGCTGCATCCATCACCGTCAACTGATCTTCCAACTGCACCGGGCCAAAGTTGTGATACGCCGCCTGTGCAAACTCGCGCCCGCGGTTTCCGGTGCCGCGATTATCGGCATGCAGCACGGCGAACCCATGCTGCACCAGCAACTCGTCAAACAGCAGCCCATCGCCCCAGCGGTTGGCAACATCCTGCGGGCCAGGTCCGCCATAAGGATTCACGATCAGCGGGATTGTCCCTGGGCTGAAGGCTCCTGCCGCGGTCGCCGCTCCCTCTGGCAGCAGCAGCGTCGCATAGAGCGTAGTCCCGTCGTGCGCCTTCACTTCCAACTGTTCCGGCGCGTGCAGATGGTAGGCCTCCAGCACCTGCGTCGACCAGAACACGTTGCACTTGTCCGCCGTCTGGCAAAGCCGCAGCGTGGGCGGATCCATCCGCGTGGAGTGCTTCTCCACAAACGCGCCGCCCGTAGGAGCGAAGTTGCCGCCATGCGTCCCCGCGCCGCTGCTCAACTGCTTGCGCTCGCCGGCAAAGCTGACCTGCCACAACTGCTGCTCCAGTGGATTGCCCTCGTTCGACACATAGCGGACTATCTTGCCCGCGGCATCGACGTCGGCAACATCAGTCACCTCGAAGTCGCCCTTGGTCAATTGGCGCTCCAGCTTGGCCGTGCCTTCATCGGGATGATTCTGGTCGTAGCTGTAGAGGTAAAGATGGTTGTGCCCGTCCGTCCAGTTGGTCAGCACAATCGTCCCGTCGCCCACCGACACTTCGTAGTTGTCGTCGATAAACTTCTCGTCGGCAACCTCCAGCACCACGTGCGACTGCCCCGTCGCTGCGTCGGCAAAGTAAATATCCCGATGCTTGTGATCGCGCGTCAGCGTCTCCACCCACACCGTCTTGTGGTCCACCCAGCCAAAGCGCGGAATGTAATCCTGCCCGCCGTGGATGGGCAGCTTCACCCAAACCGTTTTTCCGCCGCCAGTGCCCACCACGCCCACGCGCACATCCGGATTCGGATCGCCCGGCTGCGGGAACCGCTGCATATCCACCTTCGCGTGCGTCGGAATCCAATCCTCGATGGGGTACTCCGGCACCTCGCTCTCGGCCATCTGCAAAAACGCCAGGTGGGTCGAGTCCGGCGACCAGAACTGGTTGCTCCTCACGTCCAGCTCTTCCTCGTACACCCAATCCACCTCGCCGTTGAGCGTGGTCTGGTTAGGTGGGGGAGCCACCACCACCGGCGCCATGCCCGCATCTTTCAGCCGCAGCACCGAGAGCCCGTGATCGCGCACAAACGAGACCATCGCGCCGTTGGGAGAAAACTTGGGATCGTCGCCTGAGGCTGCGCCCGTGAAACCCACCTGCACCCCGGTGCCGGTTTTCAGATCGTAGAGCCACAGCCGTCCGCTCGAGTCAAACAGCAGATGCGCCGAGTCCGGCGCCCACAGGTAGCTAGCCATGTTGTAGCGCTCGCGATGGTCCTTGTCCGTCTCCGTGCCCGCCGCTCCGGACAGTGCCGCCAGCTTGGCCCGGCTCACCAGCACGTGCGACTTGGCTGTGGCCGGGTCCAGGTCCACCAATTCGCCGCCGTCGATATACGTGAGATGGTTCCCATCCGGAGACCACGTCAGCCCCTCTGGCGGATGCCCCAGCAGAGGCCCGTGCGCGTAAATGGCCTCCACCGTCAGCGGCTTGGCCGGCGCTTTGTCTTCCGCCGCCTGCGCTGCAAGTGCAGCAGATGAAAGCGAGCAGAAGAAAACGGCAGAAAGCAGAAAGGCGCCAAATCGTGTCAAAGAAACTCCTCCCCAAGCTGTGCCAGTCCTGGAACAGAGCCCGTCGTGGCTTGCCGGCCATTGTTGACTGGTGCTCGTCTTCCAGCCGACAGTTTAACTCAGCCAGTGCGACAAATTTGCCGAGCCCGCGGTCAGCCTAGTATGGTGCGGGCTATGCAATGGGCAACTCCGCAGGAACGCACCAAACAAGGCCAGGCGCGCCGCAAGCAGGTCGGCCGCCAGGCCCACGACGCGCTCAACGTAAAAGCCCGAACCCACTCCGCGCTCGAGCTGGTTGCGCGCTCCATGCATGGCCGCGTCCCCGCGCTGGTCAAGCTCAAGTACGAACTCATGGCCGATTCCCCGTTCGGCTACTTCCGCGGCGCCGTCCCCGTCATGGCCGCGGACCTGTCTGTCCTGCCCAATACCGGCATCGTCAGCCAGCTCTGCGGTGACGCCCACGTCCGCAATGTCGGCGCCTACGCTGCGCCCGACGGCCGCCTGGTCTTCGACATCAACGACTTCGACGAAACCATCCGCGGCCCCTTCGAGTGGGACCTCAAGCGAATGGCCGCCTCCATTTCGCTCGCCGGTCGAGGCTCCGGCCACAAGGACTCCCCTATCCGCCGCGCCGTGGAGCTATGCATCCTGCGCTACACGGCCCAGATGAAGGCATTCGGCAAAATGCCCCACCTTCAAGTCGGACACTTTCTGGTACACCGCTTCAGCAAGGTCGAGCCGGTGCATACGGCGCTGTTGAAAGCCGAACGAGCCATCCCGCTGCACACGCTGGAGCAGCTGACCGAGCCGGATCCCGCCAAACCAGGGGGCAAGACAGGCGCAACCCGCCGCTTCAAGGAAATCAAGCCCATGCTCACCCGTGTCTCCAAATCCCAGGCCGACGCGGTGATCGCCTCTCTCGATCCTTACCGCGAAATGCTCGAACCCCAGCGCCAGCATCTGCTGTCTTTTTTTCGCCCGGTCGACGTGGCCTTCAAGGTGGTCGGCACCGGCTCCGTGGGCCTGCGCGACTACTGCATCTACTTCGAAGGCAACGGCCCCGATGACCCGCTCTTCCTGCAAATCAAGGAGGAGCCGGCCTCCGCCTACAGCGCCTATCTGCCCAACGCCCACCCCGACCCCCACAACGGCAAGCGCGTCGCCGACGGCCAGCGCGCCATGCAACTCCAGTCCGACCCCTTCCTCGGCTGGACCCACATCGGCAACCGCCAATACCTCGTCCGACAGCTCAACGACCACAAAGGCTCCATCGATCTCGAAGACCTGGCCGGTGGCGGCCTCACTGCTTTCGCCGAGGTTTGCGGCGAGTTGCTGGCCCGCGGCCACGCCCGTTCCGGCGATCCCGCCGTCATCGCCGGCTACCTTGGCAGCGGCAATGGCTTTGCCGAAGCGCTAAGCAAATTCGGCCTGCTCTACGCCGACCAGACCGAAAAAGACTGGCAAGACCTGCGCCGCTCCCGCAAACTGTCACCCAACGTGTAGCGCTACACCCTGTTTGAGTTTCAATTACCCGTCGTCAGGGCTTCGATGTGCATTTTTTCCACCAATTCGGATGAAACTCCGCCCCGGCGCCTTCGCTCCCGAAGGGAGCAGCCGAAAATAGCCCAGGGCAACCCTGAGCAAAGCGAAGGGGCGCCCTGGGAGAGCAGTTGATGGACCCCGAAAGCCCCGTAGGGGCGGCCGAATTCCCGCAATTGATTTTCGATGGAGCGGTGAGTATCGGAGCCGAATAGGACCTGCTTTTCTACTTCGTCGTGGGAGGAAAAATGAACCGCCGCACATTTGGTCAATCCATCGCTGCAGCAGCTATAGCCACCGCCCTGCCCACCCGCAACTCCGCAACGCCCGCGCCGCAGCCCCCGCCCTACGCCCTCTCCGTAATGCTCTGGACCGTCTTCCACGACCTGCCCTTCGAAGACCGTCTCGCCAAAGTAGCCGAAGCCGGCTATAACCAGGTCGAACTGGTCGGCGAATACAAGAACTGGCAGCAGGCCGAATTCGACCGCGCCAACGCCGCCCGCAAGCGCCTCGGCATCCAGTTCGACGCCACCGCCGGCCTCGCCCACGGAATCGCTGACCCCTCCACCCGCGACGCTTTCCTCGCCGATCTTCGCCAGGCCCTTGTCCCCATGCAAACCATCGAATGCCCGGCCATGATCGTCATGTCCGGCAACGTCGTCCCCTCGCTCACCCGCGAAGCCCAGCACCGGGCCTCCATCGAAACCCTCAAGCAGGCCGCCGCCCTGGTCGAAGGGAAGACAATCGCCGGCCAGCCTATCCGGCTGCTCCTCGAGTGCATTCACCTGGAAGAAAATCCCAAGTACTTCCTCACTTCAGCCAACGAAGCCATTGACATCGTCCGCGCTGTGAACCACCCCCAGGTCCAGTTCCTCTACGACATCTACCACGAGCAAATGAGCTATGGAGATTTGATCAGCAAGCTCGACAAGCACATCGACGTCATCGGCCTGATTCATATCGCAGACGTGCCTGGCCGCCACCAACCTGGCACCGGCGAAGTCAACTACGGAAACATCTACAAGAAGCTGGCCGAACTGAATTACCGGCACAATGTAGCCATGGAGTTCCTGCCCACAGGAGATCCGGGTTTCGCATTGAAAAATGCGAGGCGCTATGTCGAGGAGGCGACTGCGGTCCTGATCACTTAGGCTGCGGCCGATGGCCGGGGTGCAGGCTTTGGAAGTGACTAAGCGTCTTGCCTCTACAATCAACCAGTATGCCCACCGCGGTCCGCTCCCACGCCAAGATCAACCTCGGCCTGTACATCGGCGCGCCGCGTCCGGACGGTTTTCACGGCCTCACCACCGTCTATCAGACCCTCGAACTGTATGACGTAGTTACGGTTTCAGCCCGTCACGCCCTCAACCCCTCGATACGCATCACTTCGAATGACACCCGCGTCCCCACCGACAGCCGCAACACCGCCTGGAAGATGGTTGACCTGGCCTTGAAAGCCCTCGGAATCAACGCCGAAGTAGCCATCCACATCGAAAAACGTCTCCCCGTCCAAGGTGGGCTGGGCGCCGGCTCCGCCAACGCCGTAGCCGCCTTGCTAGGCATCGAGAAAGAACTGGGTGCCCCAACCATCGAGCGTTCTCCGCTCGATGGTTGGGAGGCGACACGCTTCGACCTCGCCGCCCAGGTCGGATCGGACGTCCCTCTCTTCCTCATTGGCGGGGCCGTTCTTGGCACCGACCGCGGCCAGCAAGTCCGCCCCCTTCCCGAACTCGACCCCACCTGGTGCGTCATCGCCACGCCGGAGGTCGGGGTCTCCACCCCGCAGGCCTTTCGCGACTGGGACGCCCTCTGTGCCCGCGAAGGTTTGACCCAGGACGCCAGTCAAGCTAAACTGAATGAGTTGAGCCATGCCTATGCCAGCGCCTTTCAGGAAGTGATTCCGGAAGGACAGCACGGAGCAGGTTCCTCCGGTGTTCCTGCCGTGGGCGGGAACCTGGCCGGACCACAAGAGTCCGCGCTTGTCCGCACCGGGATCACGAGCTGGATCCAGAACGACTTTGAACGAGTCGTCTTCCCCCAGCATCCTTCCCTTGCAGAAATCAAGCGCACTCTTGCGGCTTCGGGCACTCCGGAGGCCGCCCTTCATGCCTCGCTGTCCGGATCAGGCTCAGCTCTCTACGGGTTGTACCGAACCCGCGGAGATGCAGAAGCTGCTCGCCAACGTCTGTTCGCAGTCGGCATTGCCAGTCAATTGACTCGCACCCTGCCGCGACCAGCTTACTGGAGCGAGATGCTTTTGCAAGAACAGGATTGACAGTCAGCCGTTGTGCGAGAGAGACTCGCCCTCGGCTGTGAAGAGAAGCTTTTCAAAACGTTGGAAAGCAAGAAGAGTTGGGCGATCGTTCAATGGTAGGACAATGCCCTTTGGAGGCATTTATCCAGGTTCGAATCCTGGTCGCCCAGCCAGTGTTGGTGAGTGTTCAGGGATCAGAGATCAGTCGGCGGGTTCGGCCCGTTCTCACTTACCCCTGATCTCTGACAACTGATCTCTATATTTCGGCCCCGAAACGCAGCCAAAGCCAACCAGCTTGGAGGGTAATCGGAGATGGACATGGGAACCGTGACGTTGACGTTGGAAGACAAGCAATCCGGCAGCGAACCGAACGCGAAACCCGAAGGCGCGCCCAAAGACCCCAATCAGGGTCCTTCAGACGCGTCGAAAGCCAGAGATGCCAAACCTGCTCCGGAGCGCAAGCGCGCCCGCAGCCTGACCGAAGACAAGCGCTTCAAGCTCTTTTCCGGCACCGCCAACCGGCCCTTGGCCGAGGAGATCGGACGCCACATCGGCGTGCAGGTGGGCGAAGCCAAAATCCAGCGCTTTGCCGATGGCGAAGTCTACTTCCAGCTGCTTGAAAATGTGCGCGGCGTCGATGTCTTCGTCGTCCAGCCCACCTGCTACCCGGTCGATCAGCACCTGGTCGAGCTCCTGGTCATGATTGACGCTCTCAAGCGCGCCTCCGCCGCCCGCATCACCGTCGTGGTGCCCTACTACGGCTATGCGCGCCAGGATCGCAAAGACCGTCCCCGCGTGGCCATCAGCGCCAAGCTCATTGCCGACCTGCTCACCACCGCCGGCGCTAATCGCGCCCTCTTCGTCGACCTGCACGCCGCCCAGATCCAGGGATTCTTCAACATCCCCGTCGATCACCTGTTTGCGAGCCCCGTGCTCGTCAGCCACTTCCGCGAGCTCAAGCTGCCCAACCTGACCGTCGTTTCGCCGGACGCGGGCGGCGTGGAGCGCGCCCGCTTCTTCGCCCAGAAAGTCGGCGCTCCGCTGGCCATCGTCGACAAACGCCGCACCGACATCAACGTCGCAGAAGTCATGCACGTGGTCGGCGACGTGGCCGGCAAGACCTGCCTCATCATCGACGACATTATTGACACGGCTGGAACCTTGGTGAAAACCGTGGACGCTCTTTACGCCGCAGGCGCGGCAACTGTCTACGCCTGCGCCAGCCACGCCGTGCTTTCCGGCCCGGCCATCGATCGCATCGCCAACTCGCGCCTGGAGCAGGTGGTCGTCACGGACACCATTCCCCTGCGCGAAGCGGCCCAGAAAGTCCCCAAAATCAAAGTGCTCTCCATCGCCGGCCTTCTAGGCGCGGCCATCGAGAGCATTCACATGGAGACGAGTGTAAGTTCGCTGTTTAACTGAGCTTTTGGCTGTTAGCTCTCGGCTTTCAGCTTCGCAATTTGAGGACTGGCCGTATCGACTGAGTTGGAGGCCGGAAAGACCGAGCTGAATCGACAACCAGATCGAATCAGCGTTTGACAGCAACCGAGCAGCTGATAGCTGATAGCTAAAAGCTGCTCTTCACAAAGGGAGCGGGCGATTCAATTCGCAAGAGCAAAGCAAGCTGAAAGCTAATAGCTGACAGCTAAAAGCTGCTTCACCGTGCCCGATACCAGGAAACGAGAGACGAAATGCCAGAAGTAGTCGTAGCCAAGCCCCGTGAGGGCAAGTTCAACAAGAATGCCGCTCGCCGTGTGCGCGTCGCCGGCAAAATTCCTGCCGTCCTTTACGGTTCAGGCCACAACGCCGTGGCCATTGAAGTGGATCCCAAGCAGATCTCCCGGATCCTCTTCTCCGAGACCGGCCACAACACCATTTTCGATGTCGAAGTCGCCGGCCAGGCCACGGCCAAGGCCATGATCGTCGACTGGCAGCGCGAGCCCATCAAGGACATGCTAATCCACATCGACCTGAAGCGCATCGCCCTCGACAAGCTCCTCCGCGTCAGCGTCCGCGTCAAACTTATGGGCATTCCCATCGGCGTCAGGGCGGCGGGCGGAATTCTGGACCAGGTGCTCCGCGAAGTCGAAATCGAGTGCCTCCCGGTTGACATTCCCAGCCACATCGACGTCGATGTCTCGAGCCTGGAGATGCACGGCGTGCTGCGCGTGAGCGATCTGCCCCACTCCGACAAGATCGAGTATCTGAAATCGGAAGACGCAACCGTAGCCCACGTCGTCTCCATCCGCGAGGAGGCAGCAACGCCTGCCGAAGTGGATGCCGCCGCCGCTGCCGCTGCTGCTGCCGCAACCACCGCCGAGCCGGAAGTCGCCAAGAAGGGCAAGCCGGAAGACGCTGCCAAGACTCCCGACGCGGCCGCCAAGAAGCCAGCGGCAAAGAAGTAAGCCTTGGCTGAAGAAAGTCAACCCGGTCGCCCCAGCGAGCAAAGATCACTCGCCCGGGACCCCGGGTTCGAGGATCGTCGAGGCCCGTTTATCGTTGTCGGGCTTGGCAACTTCGGTTTGGAGTACCTGTGGACCCCGCATAACGCGGGTTTCATGGCCATCGACCGCATCGCCGCGCAAGAGGGCGTTGTAGTCCAGAACCGGCGCTGCCGGGCCGTTACCGCAACCTGCCGAATCGCAGGCCGCGAAGTGGTCCTGGCCAAGCCGGAGACCTTTATGAACCTGAGCGGGCTGGCAGTGGCCGCTCTGGTGAGGGAGTTTGAGGCGGACCCTGCGAAGGACCTGCTCGTGATTTACGACGAGCTCGATCTGACGCTGGGGACGATCAAGATCAGGGAGCGCGGTTCGACCGCCGGGCACAACGGAGCCCGCAGCGTTACGGGCGCCCTGAGTAGTCAGGAGTGGTTGCGCCTGCGTATCGGCGTGGGGCTGAACCTGCCACCGGAAGCCATAGCGGCCGGTGGCGGAAAGCGGCCATGCAAGGATTACCTGCTCTCGCCCATGCGCAAGGCGGATTTGAC
This sequence comes from Occallatibacter sp., assembly GCA_050013495.1. Taxonomy (GTDB): domain Bacteria; phylum Acidobacteriota; class Terriglobia; order Terriglobales; family Acidobacteriaceae; genus Telmatobacter. The sequence continues at coordinate 11,601 of JBEKFD010000032.1, forward strand.
GGTTCTCGACGAGGTGCTCGACCGGGTGGCAACGGCCACCCGGCGCATCCTGAGCGAAGGCCGGGCAGCTGCGATGAACGAGTTCAATAGGAAAGACAGGGAATAAGGGACGTAGGGACTAAGGGACGTAGGGACTAAGGGACTAAGGGACAAGGGACAAGGGACAAGGGACGTAGGGACTAAGGGACAAGGGACGTAGGGACTAAGGGACAAGGGACAAGGGACGTAGGGACTAAGGGACAAGGGACGTAGGGACTAAGGGACAAGGGACAAGGGACGTAGGGACTAAGGGACAAGGGACAAGGGACGTAGGGACAAGGGATGTAGGGACAAGGGATTAGGGATCGGGGAATAGGACCTAAGGAACCTCTGACTAGGTCGCAGTTTTGAAAGGGCACGACTTCAGTCGTGCCGCAAAGGCAGCAAAATGAACGCGGGCTTTAGCCCTTGAGGGAGTATTCGCTTAACCGGGATACTTCTTCAGAGGTTGCATAACGACCGAGACTACGGTTGAGAATCGCAGATTGCGGAGGGAGCAGGGGGTTTCAACCCCCTGATAGCAGGGCAAGTGACAAGGGCCTTCAGGCCCGGGCCTTGCGATTCTTCAAGAACCTGCCAGAAGTCCAACCGTAGCACGGATGAACTGAGAGTGAAGAACAGCGATCGGGGAACCGGGATCTGTTAGCTGGAGCCGATGCTCCGGCGGAAAAGGAATGCTGATGTCGCGTGTCTACGAAGTGATGTTCATTGTTCGGCCCGACGTGGCCGAAGAGGATGTCGACAAGCTCATTGCCGGCTTCTCCACCACCGTAACCGGTGGCGGCGGAGTGGTGAAGAATGTCGAGAAGATGGGTCGCCGCAAGCTTGCCTACATGGTGCGCAAGTTCAACGACGGCAATTACGTTCTGCTCACCGTTGAGGCAATGGGGCCTGTGGTGCTGGAACTGGAGCGCCGCCTGCGCGTTACCGAGCCGGTGATCAAGTTCATCACCGTGCGCATCGACGAGGAAGACAAGCGCCTGGCCAAGGTGAAGGCTCTGCGCGGGGTTCGCCGCAAGGTGGAACACTCGGCCCCGGCCTCAGCACCTGCTCCAGCCGTTGCCGCCTCTGCTGTTGCCGCCCCGGTAGAAGCCGCGGAGCACGCCCCGGCCGCCGTCTAGTTCAGCCCTTGCCGCAGGCCCGCGCGCCGGGCCTGAAAGATATGGGCTTAGCCCGCATTTGAGGCAGGCAATTCACTTGTTCCCTGAGCCCATGGGCAAACAGGGAACCGAAGAGAGTAAAGAGGAAACAGTTATGTCAGAAGAAACTCCAGGAAGGGCGTCCGACTCGGGCGCATCGCAAGCATCTGAATCCGGTCCCAGCTCCGGCTCCGGTCCCAGCTCCGGCCCGGCTCCCCGCTCCGGCGGTGGACGCCCGCAAGGCGGCCCTGGCGGCCGTCCCTCCGGTGGACCCGGCGGCCGCGGAAAGTTCTTCCGCCGCAAGAAGGTCTGCAAGTTCTGCACCGAGAAGATTGACGCCATCCCCTACCGCGATGTCCGTCTGCTGCAGGGCTTCGTAGCCGAGCGCGGCAAGATCGTGCCTCGACGCCTCACGGGCGTCTGCACCACGCACCAGCGCCGCCTCACCCGCGCCATCAAGCAGGCCCGCAACATCGCCCTGCTGCCGTTCGCCACACGTCACTAGGTTTCGGGTTGTAAGCCGGAGATTCCGGAGGGAGCAGGGGGCTTCAGCCCCCTGGAACAGGGCAAAAAAGCTGGGCCTTCAGGCCCGGGCTTTTTGTTGACCTCGACCATCCCCGGAACCCCGGTCGAAAAGACAACGGCGCTCACCGCGCATTGGAGAGTTTCCCATGGAAGTAATTCTGAAAGAAGATGTAATCAACCTCGGCCATCGCGGCGACGTGGTCAAAGTCGCCGACGGCTACGGACGCAATTTTCTGCTGCCCCGCAAGCTGGCGCTGCAGGCCACCCTGGAGAACAAGGCCGTCATCGAGCAGATGAAGAACGCCTCCGCTCGCCGTTCCGCTTCTGAAAAGGTGCAAGCGGAAGAGCTCGTGGCCAAGCTCGAGCCGCTCACGCTCAGCTTCACCCGCAAGTCGGGCGAGTCAGGCCAGCTCTTCGGCTCCGTCACCTCGGCCGACATCGCCGCCGATCTGGCCACCAAGGGCTTCGAAGTCGATCGCCGCAAGATTGCGCTGAACGAGCCTCTGAAGACCCTCGGCGACCATACCGTCACCATCAAGCTGCACCGCGAAGTCACCGCGCACCTCAAGGTAAAGGTCGTGGCCGAAGCCGGCTCCGAACCGCAAGCTGCCGAGCCTGCCGCGGAAGAAGTCGCCGCCGAGTAGTTCCAACCTCAAACCCGCGCGCCCCTCGCTCATTCGCGGGGCGCGTGTTTCCATTTCATCTACAACGCTCTGTCGTCCTGAGCGCAGCGTACTTCAGCGAAGTCGAAGGACCTGCTTTTCCACAGTTCGGCTTGGTCGACTGTTCCACGAGCCCTAAATCGGATCCTTGTCCGCGTTTCCCCCCGCCAGCGCCACCAGCTTCTTGATCGCCGTGGTCATCTTGTCGGTGAATTTTGGCACCGCGTTCGCCTTGGGCATGGAGAACAGCAGCCGCACATGGTTGGTCGCAATGCTGGTATCAACCACGTTGTGGTTGTCGTAGCAGATCCTTGCCTTCGTCCCGCTCAACGAGGTCATCGTCAACCGCAGCACATCTTCGCGCGTGTGGTACGTGTCGCTCGGATCGAACGCCTCCCAGATCGCTGTATTAGCGTCAATCGCGCCCAGAAAAATCTCGCAGCGCCCGTCCGGCTGGGTAATCGTCAGAACGTAGTTGTCCTGATCGAACGCCACCTCCAGGTTGTCGTTGATCCCGTCGCTGGGAGTGAGCGCCAGCAACTTCCCGCGCACATAGTTGAACAGATCGAGCTGGGTCGGTTCGGGCTTGGACGCCTTCTTGCCCTGATGCTGACCCTGCGTCTGCGCCAGGCACAAAGGCGCCGCCACCATCAAGATCGCGGCACAGATCCGGCCCGCACCTCGCGGTCCAAGGTACCTCATTCGGCTTCAATTCCCAGCGGGAGATTCATGGGGAGAGTATAGCCCCGTTCTTCGGCGGTGCATCGCCAACCATCGCCAGCGGCCGGTTCCGGTCCGTCCGCAGCGTCGGCACCGCCGCCAGAAGGCTGCGCGTATATGGATGTTGTGGCGCGGTCAGTAACTGGGTCGTCGGTCCCGTCTCCACCACCACCCCCGCGCGCATCACAGCCACGCGTCCCGCCATCTGCCCCACCACCGCCAGGTCGTGGGAAATGAACAGCATCGCAAGCCCACGCTGCTTCTGCAAATCTTTGAGCAGCTCCAGCACCTGCGCCTGCACCGTCACATCCAGCGCCGTGGTCGGCTCGTCGGCAATGAGCAGCCGCGGTTTGTTGATCAGCGCCATCGCGATGAGAATCCTCTGCCGCTGCCCGCCGGAAAACTGATGCGGATAGTCCCTATACCGCCGCGCCGCATCGGGAATCGCCACCGCCTCCAGCGCGGCAATCGCCTTTCGCTTCGCTTCGCGCCCCGTCCACCAAGGAGCGTGCGCCGCAAAGGCCTCTGCCACCTGCCGCCCAATCGTCATCACTGGGTTCAGCGCCGTCATCGGCTCCTGGAAGATCATCGCAATCTCCCGCCCCCGCAGCCGCCGCAAAGCATCCGGCGACTGCCGCAGCAAGTCGATCGCACCAGCGGCATTTCCGCCCTCGGAGTTCCCACCAACCCTCCGTGCCCCATCCTTCTCGCGGCTTTTCGCGGAAAGGGTGGGAAACCTCGAAGCCTTCCCCGCCCGGTCCGGACCCCCAATCGGCGACCCTCGCCAGAGAATCTCTCCAGAAACCCGCGCCGCCGCTCCCAGCAGGCCAAGAATCGCCAGCGCCGTAGCGCTCTTTCCCGATCCCGACTCGCCCACCAGTCCCAGCACCTCGCCCGCATCAACTCTCAGGCTGATGCCCCGCACCGCCTCCGCCGCACCAAACCAAATCTGCAGGTTGCGAATGTCGAGGAGCGCGTCCATAGAGCCATCGTAGTGCATTACCCAGTTCGCGATTCACGCCGGGCGCTGGATGGTTTAGTCTCCCAAGTAGTTCCTGGAGGGTACGGGCTTCAGCCCGTACATGTTGAACAGCCTTCGAACCGGCTTTAGCCGCCGAGGGAATTGAAACTGAATCAACAGATTTGCCCTCGCGGCCATACAACAGCCTTCGACTACACACAGGAGCACCTCATGCATCGCCTAATCGCCGCTCTTCTCATCGGACTCGTCGCCGCCTCAACCGCAGGTTCGCAGTCGCCGTCCGCGCCCGCGCCGCAGGCCGCAGTTGTTCTCGCCCCGCGCCCTGCCCGTCCACCTGCGCCAACTCGCGATCCCCACACTCCCGGCTATGTCGATGCCGCCACACTCCCCGACGGCGTCAACGCCCCCGCAACCGCCGACGGCAACTTCATTCTCGGCCCCACCCATCCCGCTGCGCCGGAATCCACCGCCCAGCCAGGCATCCCGCAAGGCACGGCCATCGAGCTCACCATGACCTCCGCCGACAGCAAGCGCTACCCCGGCATCGCCCGAGATCCAGGCACCTTCGGCACGCCCGACCCGTCTGACCCGGCCAAGCTCCTCGTCCCCACCAGCCATCCCGCTCCATGGACACGCCATGTCACCGTCTACGTCCCCGCCAACTACGTTCCCGGCATGGTTCTGCCCTTCATCGTCGGAGCCGACGGCCCAGACCGCCAGCTCTTCACCGTCCTCGATAACCTGATTGCAGAGCATAAAATCCCCGCCATGGCCGCCATCTCCATCAGCAACGGCGGCGGCGACGCCCAGGGCAGCGAGCGTGGCCTCGAGTACGACACCATGTCCGGCCTCTACGCCGAGTGGGTTGAGAACGAAGTGCTCCCGCTCGTCGAGGCCCAGGCTCACGTCACCCTCACCCACAATCCTGACGGCCGCGCCACCATGGGCGGAAGCTCCGGCGGTTCCTGCGCGCTGATCATGGCCTGGTATCACCCCGAGCTCTACCACCGCGTTCTAACCTACTCGGGCACCTATGTCAATCAGCAGTGGCCTTACCATCCCGAATCCCCGCACGGCGCATGGGAGTTCCACGAGCACCTCATCCCCGGCACGCCCGTCAAGCCCATTCGCCTGTGGATGGAAGTGGGTGATCGCGATCTCTTCAATCCCAATCCCATGGGCGATCACATGCACGATTGGGTCATAGCCAACGAGCAGATGGCCAAGGTGCTCGCCGCCAAGGGATACCACTACCAGTTTGTCTTCGCCGTGAACGCCGGCCATGTAGACCACGCGGTAAAGCAGCAGACCCTTCCCGAAGCCCTGGAATACGTCTGGAAGGGCTATGCGATTGCGCCCTCAAAGCCCTGATTCCAACAAACCGCGGGAAGGCCGTTCGCCGACAAAATCCGCCAAAGACAGCGTTCATTTCGAGTGGTAGAATCCCGCATTATGCCGGATCAGCTGATCGCGTCGCCCCGAACCAGGCGATTGGGAACATTTCGCATGCACGCGGTGCGCGTGGCGATTCTGCTCGGCTTGCTGGCCGTCTCATCCTTGCCAGCCGCAGCCATCCGCCACCTGACCGTAGCGCAGTTGGAAAAAACGCTCGCTTCCTCCGTCGCCAAGCATCGGGCCGACGATGAAATCATGCGCGAGTTCGGCGACTTCGACCTGACCGAGCGGCTCACCGACGCAACCCGCACCCGCATCTGCGACACGCTGCACCTGGGACCCCAGACCACGCTGGCGCTGCAACTGATTGGCGACGAATCGGCGCTCCTCGATCCGCCGGCAGCTGAGTTGCCCGCCGATGCCGCTCCAGACGCATCCACTGCCGGGCGCATCTTCGATGCCGCGACGGTTTATGTTACGCAAACTTTGCCGTATCTGCCTGACTTTCTTGCCACCCGCGCCACCTACACATTCAACGACACGCCGCAGGTTTTGAAAGTAAATGAGTGGCCAGTCCGCGTTGGCCTGCATCTGGTGAAAAACACCACTCGCGACATCACCTTCCGCGACGACCACGAAGTGACGGCGGCTCTATCGCGAGCGGCGAACAGTCCCGCTGCCTCGGCCTCAGCGCCCGCTGCGCCGGCCGTGTCCGCACCGCCCGAGCCTGGGCTGCAATCCTACGGGGAGTTCGGCCAGTTGCTGCGCTTGATTCTTATCGACGCCGCAAAGAACAAACCGGCCTTCCACCACTGGGAGAAGACACCGGCTGGCCTCGTCGCCGTCTACCGCTACGCGGTGCCAAAAACCGACTCGCACTATGAGGTGAATTATTGTTGCCTTTACGACGGGATAAGAACCAACGCCCGCCAGGGCGGTGGCCGCCGCGGCGGTGGCGGAGGTGGGGTGGTGGGCAACCAGCCAGGCAGCGCCGCAACATTCCTCCGCAAAGTTCCCGGCTACCACGGCTCGTTGTTCATCGACCCAACCTCAGGCGTGATTCGCCGCATTACCCTCGAGGCCGATATGGGCGACGGTCCCGTTTCACGCGCCGCCACTGTCATCGAATACGGCCCCGTGACCATCGGCGATCGCAAATTCATCTGCCCCCTGCGCAGCATGTATGTGTGGGAAGGGCCAGCCGAATGGAGTCCGCCTTCATCCGAAATCCCCGTCGCAAGCGTTCAGGCTCTGGAGCCGAAGGGCACGCTCTATGTGAACGAGACCAGCTTTACGAACTATCACCGGCTGGGCTCCACCGTCAGGGTGCTCAGCGAAGCAGAAGCCGAGCATCCCTGACCAGCCGTGAGACCTACGCCGACGCCTGACGCCCGCTCATTCGCTCAACCGGCGAATCCGGGCTAACTTGCTAAAGCCTTGCAAGGAAATTCGCAGATGAGACCGAATCAACTTTCCGTCCTGCTGTTGATGTCCATCGCCTCCTCAGCGTGGTCCGCATCCGTCTACACCGCGCGCCCCGACGATCCCAAGGCCATCTATCTCGCCGCACCCCCTTTCGCCGCGCAGGCCGACGGCAAAGCCGATGATACCGCCCCCATCCAGGCCGCCATCGACAGCGCCGCAATCAGCGCTCACGAAGGCATCGTCTTCGTGCCCTCAGGCCGCTATCGCCTCACGCGCACCATTTACGTCTGGCCCGGCGTGCGCGTTATCGGCTATGGCCCCACGCGCCCCGTTTTCCTGCTCGCCGATTCCACGCCCGGCTTTCAAAAGGGTGTGGCCGTCATGGTCATGTTCACCGGAGCCAACCTTGCCGACCTGGCCCGCTCCGGGCGCGGCGTTCCGTTTCCGCCCCAGGGCTCCGTGCCGCCCAACAGCGCCATCGCCGACGCCGGACCGAGCACGTTCTACTCAGCCATGAGCAACATCGATTTCGAAATCGGCGCGGGCAACCCCGCCGCCATCGCCATCCGCTTCCACGCCGCCCAGCACGCCTATCTCAGCCACATGGACTTCCACATCGGCTCCGGCCTGGCCGCGCTCACGCAGATCGGCAATGAAGCCGAGGACCTCCATTTCTTCGGCGGCCGCTACGCCATCCTCACTGAAAAAACCTCGCCCGCTTGGCAATTTACGCTGATCGATTCCACTTTCGACGGTCAGCGCGACGCCGCCATCCGCGAGCACGAGGCCGGCATTACCCTCATCCGCGACGCCTTTCGCAATCTGCCCACTGCCATCGACATCGATCCCCAATACTCCGACGAGTTGTGGGTGAAGGACTGCCGTTTCGAAAACATCTCCGGCCCCGCCGTCATCATCAGCAACGAAAAAAGCCCGCTTACCGAAATCGGCTTCGAGAACGCAGTGATGAACCACGTGCCCACCTTCGCTCTCTTTCGCGAGAGTGGAAGGCGTGTGCTCGGCAAGGGCCCCATCTATCAGGTAAAGAGCTTCAACTTCGGCCTGATTGTGCCTGGCGAAGGCCTCCCCGGCGTGGGAAGGACGGGAAAAATGGGAACCATCAACGAAGCCGAGCCGCTCAGCTCGATGCCCGCGCCCATGCAGCCCGCAATCCCCGCTCTCCCCCCCATGGAAGATTGGGTCAACGTCCACACTCTCGGTGTCCTTGGGGACGGCGTCGCCGACGACACCGCCGCCATCCAAAAGGCCATCGACTCCCATCGCGTGCTCTACTTCCCCAGCGGCCATTACATCGTCAGCGACACCCTCACCCTGAAACCCGATACCGTGCTGATCGGCCTGCATCCCACCCTCACCCAGTTCGACCTGCTCGATTCCACGCCCGGCTACCAGGGCATCGGCTCGCCAAAGGCGGTGCTCTACGCACCGCCCGGCGGCCACAACATCGTCACAGGCTTCGGCATCTTTACCGGCGGCATCAACCCCCGCGCCGTTGCTCTCTTGTGGAAGGCCGGTGCCGACTCCCTTGTTGACGACATCCGTTTCCTGGGCGGACACGGCAGCGGCACCAACCCCTACAACAACAACCACACCGCCGATCCCGACCTGGGCAAGCGCTGGGACGGCCAGTTCCCGAGCCTCTGGGTTGCCGACGGCGGGGGTGGCACCTTCGCCGACATCTGGACCCCAAATACCTTCGCGCAGGCCGGCTTCCTGGTGTCCAACACCACCACGCCCGGCCACATCTACGAGCTCTCCACCGAGCATCATGTCCGCAACGAAATCAAATTCGACCACGCGGAGAACTGGGACATCAACGCGCCGCAAACCGAAGAAGAATCCGGCGAAAGCCCCGAGTCTCTTTCAATCGAAATCGAATTCTCCAGGAATATCACGATTGCGAACTATCACGGCTACCGCGTCACTCGCACTCGCGCGCCGTTTCCCGCGGCGGTGCGTCTCTATAACTCATCGGATATCCATTTCCGCAACGTGCACGTCAACGCCGAAAGCGGCTACGCCACCTGCGACGCCAACGGCTGCGGCACCTTCCTCCGCGTCAGCAAATTCCCCTATGAAAACGCCATCCAGGACGTGACCCACCACCTGGAAGTCCGCGAGCGCGAATTCGCCGTGCTCGATATTCCTGCCCAACCATTCACGCCCGCTCCGGCAGCACTCCCGTCCGTGCTGGCCCCCGGCACGAAAGTCGAAAGGCTCGAAGACGGATTCTTCTCCATCTCCGGCGCAGCGGTTGATGCCGCTGGCAAGCTTTACTTCGTCGATCGTCACCAGCAGCGCATCTTCGCATGGTCTGAAACCGAGGGCCTCACCGTCGTCCGCGACAATCCGCTCGACCCCGTGAATCTGGCCTTCGACAAAGCGGGCGACCTGCTGGTGCTCTCGTCCGCCGGCCCTGAGGGAACTGTCTATTCGTTCCGTCCCGGCTCGCCCGAGGCCGCGATCACTGTACTCCCGCCCCAGCCCGCGGCCTCCCATCTCGGCGCAACCGCAATTCTTCCCGTCAACTACTGGAATAACGGAGAATTCCAAGACCAGCTTGACTCCGCCACGCTCACTTACACCACGCTTGCCCAGATGTTCCAGAAAGACGTCTCCACGCCCAAGCCGCGCGAATACGTCTCGCCCGACGGCAGCGTTTTTCTTCCCGCAGGCCGCGTCTTCCAGCAAGGGCCGGCGACCGACACGTTGGGCTGGCGTTTCAGCGACAATCTCGACACCAACGGATTCATCGCCGCCCAGCCCGGCAAGCGCGTCTACGTCAGTAGCGAGTCGGAAGACCGCACCTACAGCGTCCTCGTCAATTCCGACGGCACGCTCACCGAACTCAAACTGTTTGCCGACCGCGGCGGCGAGAGCGTCGCCGTCGACAGCAAAGGCAACGTCTACGTCGCCAACGGCCAAATCTTCGTCTACAACCCGGCAGGAAGGCCAATCGCCGAGATCGACGTGCCACAACGGCCCATCGATCTTCTTTTCGGCGGCGCGGGCAATCACACGCTTTTCATCCTCGCTCACCACGCGCTTTATGCAGCGAAGGTCCAATGAGCGCCAACACAATCGAAGTCACTGCGAGAGTTCGGTTGTCTCGCCGCGCTGCCGGGGCTGTCGCAGCTCTCGCGCTTCTCTGTCTGACTGCGGATTCCTTGGCCCGGTCTTCGGATGCTTCCCTTCTGGAAGCTCTCACCACCGACTTCACTCGCCTTGCCCCCCAAACCATCCGCCCAGCCCAGGGCTACATCCGCTACCCCTACCTGATCCCCGCCGGCTACTACTCCCAAATGTGGGATTGGGACGGCTTTTTCATTGGCCTTCACTGGGCCAACCAGGACGCAGCCCAGGCCACGCTGCTGCGCGACTGGGTGCGCGGTTTTGCGTCCTCTGCCGACGCCGACGGCTACGTTGCCGGCTGCATCACTCCACAGGGCCCGCGACCGCTCTTCGGCAAATTCGCCATGAAGCCTTTTCTCGCCCAGGGCGCGCTCGTCGCCGCCGAGCGCCTCAATGATTACGAGTGGCTTCGGCCAATCTGGCCGCAGATGCAGCGCATCCTCGCCTACCGCGAGCGCACCCAATTCGACCCTCATTGGAACCTCTGGTTCTGGGACAACGCCATGCAATCCGGCGCAGACAACAACTCCGCGCTCTCGAACGACCCCGCCGATCCCAGCGCCATCCTCGCCGCTGACGCCTCCGTCTTCGCCATGCGCGAATACCTGGCCATGGCCGCGCTCGCCGACAAGCTAGGCGACCCGCAAGACGCCCACCATTACCGCCAGCAGGCCGAAGCCACCCGCCGCGCCATCCTCGCCCAACTCTGGTCCAAGGCCAACGCAATCTTCCTCAATCGCCGCCGCGACACGGGCGCCTGGGTTCCATCCATCGCCTGGTCCAGTTTCGTCCCACTCGCCTTCGGCCTGCTCCCTCCCGGCGAAGCCCACCGCATGATCCGCCTGCACCTGCTCAACCCCGCCGAGATGCGCTCCAAATTCGGCTTCCGCAGCCTTTCCAAGTCCGACCCCGCCTACAACAACCAGGCCATCATCGATCCTTATTCGAACTGGCGTGGGCCCATCTGGATCAATGCCAACTTCCTGTGCTGGCTGGCTCTCCGCCGCTACGGCTTTCACGCCGAATCCCGCCAACTCGCCGTCACCCTCGCGCAAATCCTCCACCGCGACATCGCCCAATGGGGTTCAATGCACGAGGACTATAACGCCGAAACCGGCGATGGCCTCGCCCCCACCATCGAGCAGTCGCCCAACAAGAAATTTGCCGGCTTTGTCGGCTGGAATCTTCTCGCCCAGGACATGCTCCAATGCGAACTCACCAGCCAGCACTGCCTGACCCTGGCGCTTCCCGCCAACCAGGAATAACTGCAGCTCAAACAAAATCGTCAAACCATGTGTCTACGAAGAACTATCATGTGATCTGGAATTGGCGCATGCCGAATCTCAGCTTCCAATTGCCTCAATCCGTTCTACGCAAGACACTCCTCGGCGGAATCCGGCCAATAACGGCAGCATGAACAAGTTCAGCAACCTGGCCTCATCATGACCAATCACTCAGACAAATCGGCGCAATCGCTTATTCAAAGCAGAAGCCAAACCCGCTGCCTTCCAGCAATCCTCCTGCTTCTCTTCATTTCGCCCAACAGCGCCCAGACACCGCCGCAGCCCCAATCCCCCCCAGCGCCCGTGGACCAGGCGGCTGGCATAAGCACCAACGTCAACGAGGTCTCGCTCGATCTCGTGGTCCACGACAAGAAACACAACGCCATTCTCGACCTGAAGCCGGACGACCTCACCGTCACCGACGACGGCGTTCCCGTCAAGCTAACCGGCTTTCGCCTGGTTGATCGAGAGACAGCCGCGAGCCGCGGTCACCTCATCACGCTGCTGTTCGATCACATCCAAGGCCCAACCGCCAAAAGCACGCGCATCATTGCCCAGAAGATCCTCAGCGTGCTTCCCTCTGCCGGTTACTCCTTCTCCGTTTTGCAATTCCAAGACCGGCTGCGCCTGATCCAGGACTTTACGGAGGACCGCCAGGCAGTCACCCAGGCAGTCAATGTGGTCACGGAAAGCCATCCCATCGTGGCCACCTCTTCCATCACCCTTTCGGTCAATATCATCAACGACCACACAGCAGAGGAAGCCCGGAGCAAATCCGCAGCTGAGGCGGAGAAGAACCTCATCGCCGTCACGCAGACAGGCGTCGACGCTGCCGGGCGTCACGTCGACGCAAAAGAGCGGGCGCGCGCGCAAACGCTTGCCACCGCGCTGCGCGACAGCCAGTCCATCCTTCAGGAGCAGCGTGGCAAGCTGCAGCTTGCCGGCCTGCTCGCGCTGGTCAAATCCCAGCAGGGCATCGGCGACCGCAAGGCCTTGATCTATTTCACGCTCAACCGGCAATTGGACCCAGCCTCGAAAAAGCTGCTCGCCACCATCTCCGACGCCGCGGCCCGCGCCGGCGTCACCATCTACACCATCGACATGGACGCCGTGGGAAACGCAGCCACGTCCGATAATGCCAACGCCAACCTGAATGCAAAGGCTCCGGTGAGCATTCCCCAGCAGGCTTCCGGCATACCCCCCGAACTCATCCCGCAAGGCCCTCCGCCCGGAGCCGGGCCCGGTTACACACCGCAGAATGGAGGTTTCGGTTCGGGCGGATACACATGGAGCGCGCAGGACGATATCCGCGTAATGACCGACTTCATGCGCAACGGCCCGGAGGACTTGACCAACCCATTCGCCGACACCAAAAGCCCCATGGCGGCCTTTTCAAAAGCCACCGGAGGCGCCTACATCGATGGGCAGGGCTCCACTAAAAAGCCGCTCGAGCAGATGGCCCAGGACTTGGATACCTATTACCAGGCCTCTTATGTTCCTCCCATCACCGAATACGATGGAAAATTCCGCACCATCGCTGTCAAAACACTTCGCGTCGGTCTGAATATTCAAACCAAGACCGGCTATTTTGCGCTCGCGGCCGATGCCGACGCCGGCATTCAGCCCTTCGAAGGGCCGTTGCTCAAATCCTTCTCCGAGCGGGAGTTGCCCACCGCTCTCAAGTTCCACGCCGCCGTCCTCCGCTTTGGCGACCTGCCCGACGGCAACGCCAACTCCCTCGTCGTCGAAGTGCCGTTGTCCGAGCTCGAAACAAAGCCGGACCCCGGTCTCAGATTGTCGTCGGCGCACGTCTCCATCGTTGCGCAAGTTAAGGATGAGAGCGGCATCGTCGTCGAACATGCCAGCCAGGACATCACCCGGCGCGGCGCCAAAGAGACTCTCGCCCACGATCCCCTGGCTACCGTTTCACTCAACCGCCACTTCACCACCGTCCCCGGAAAGTACACACTTGAGGTCGCGGTCCTCGACCAGAACAGCGGCAAGGCGGGCGCCCGGCGAAGCCAGTTCGAAATCCCCGAGCAGCCCGGCAAAATCTCGCTCAGCGACATGGTGCTGGTGCGCGGCATGACCGGTTCCAATGAGGATCACGACGATCCCCAGGAGCCTCTCCGCTATCAACACCAGAAAGTGTCCCCCAACGTTACGGGCGAGCTTCCGTCGGATGCCCACGACGCATCCATGTTCTTCATCCTGCACCCTGACCCCGCTTCCAGCGAACCCATGACGCTGGAAATGGAGATGATCCGCAACGGCAAGTCCGGCACGCGTAAGCCGCTACTGCACGTGGATGGCGTGCAAGCGCCCATGGCGTACTTGGCCAGCATCAAGTCCCGTGGCCTCTTGCCCGGCGACTACGAAGTGAAAGCCTACCTCACCCAGGGCAGCCAAACCGCCGAGCAAAGCAACAGTTTCCACGTGGGTGCATCGCAAGGAACTGAAACAGACGCCTCCAAAGGTTTCGACGACCTTGAAATCGGTTCCGACGAAGGCAATCAGCCGGTTGCAGCCCCGGCGCGCCCGGCAGGCGAGTTAGCCATCGTTGCCTCCGCGGCGGCCGTTCCGCCTACGCCGCCGGACCAGGCCCGCTTGCTCATTGATGCCGCCCGTGAGCGCGCCCTAAGCTATAACGATCTGCTGCCTAACTTCATGTGTACTGAAATGACCCGCCGCTCCGTCGACTTCAACGGAGACGGAAAATGGCGGCAGAAAGACACGCTTCTTGAGGCCCTTAGTTTCCGCGACCGTCAGGAAACCCGCACTACCCTCGAAATCAACGGCAACCCCAGCGACACCGACCGTTACAAACTCAAGGGGACCTTCTCCGCCGGAGAGTTCGGCGGCGTTCTCCAGGCAGTCTTCCGCAATGAATCCAAAACCGATTTCCGCTGGAAGGAGACCGACACTTTGAAAGGCGGCCCCGGCCGGGCCGAGCGGGACCAGGGCCAGAGTGAAACGGTTGAGGTCTTCGACTATCGTGTCGACCCCGCCAATTCTTCCTTCTCCGTCACGGGCTCGAATGGCAAGCGTCTCGTAGTCGGCTACCGCGGCCAAGTCTTCGTCGAAACCGCCAGCCGCCGCGTCCGCCGAGTCACCCTCATCGCCGACAATCTCCCCGCCGATTTCCCCACCCACTCCACCGCCATGGCCGTCGACTACGACTACGTCGCCATCAACGGCCTCAAGTACCTGATGCCCATCACTGCAGAACTCCGCCTCAGCCAGGGCCGAAGCCAAGCCCTCATGAACACCATGGAATTCCGCGACTACAAGCGCTTCGCAGCGGACTTGAAGACGGCCGGAGTCACACCCGGCGACCATCCATAGTCAGGAAGCAATTGACTGTGTCGTATCGAACCGGCCATACGTCCAAGGCTGCCTGGCTTCGGACATCGGCGGTTTGCCGCGCGTCATTGGGGGACTCTTGGTATTTGCCGGGCTGAATTGATCCAGCGCCGGTCCATCTTCGATGAGGATAAGCGCGAGTACCCGCAGACGGTTAGCTTCGCTGGCAGTCATAAATACACCCATGCAACGGATAGTAATGCGCAGCGTCCTTGACGTATGGTCTATTTTGCTCCCTGATCGGGCGTTGCCTTGTTGAAGTGGATATGTAGAAAGTGACAGTTTGAAATGGCGCGCGTAATAGTCCTGGCGTCCGGCTCATCGCCAAGTCAGGCCGGGGATAAGATGGGAGCCGTGTGTTGCGCGTTCGGCGCGTCTCGAACTCCTTGCCGGGTAAGGGTGAGCACGGGGATGTCGTCGTCCTGGCGGAAGGCCTGCGCGGCAACGGCGATGGCTTCGGCTGGCTGGCTGCTGATGGCTGCGGTCCGCTCGAAGCCAAACGGCGCTCCTGCTTTTTCACGCGCTTCTACCACTC
This sequence comes from Occallatibacter sp., assembly GCA_050013495.1. Classification (GTDB taxonomy): domain Bacteria; phylum Acidobacteriota; class Terriglobia; order Terriglobales; family Acidobacteriaceae; genus Telmatobacter. The sequence goes on from JBEKFD010000032.1 coordinate 26,822, forward strand.
CATCGATGAGCATGGTGAGTTGCTCTCCCTGTGCCAGCCGGAAGGTGGATTCGGCATAGGTTGCCTCTGCGGAAAGGCCCAGCGGCCCTGGCGACCCCTGCAGCGGCTGATGTCGATCTGCTCCCAGCCGAAATCACGCGCGCCGGATGAGCCACACAATCAGCACGATCACAATAATTGTTCCTACCAAACCCAAACCTAACATCTCGCCTCCTAGCGGACACATAGGGCATCAAGGTCACCCATGCAGAGACGATAGGCCTGATTCCGGCTGTCGTCTGATCAAAACTATCCAATATCACGGATCATCGAATCGGGGTCTGCGATCTGTGCAATTTCCGACTTTTTGTGCTTGCATTAACGGCAACCCGGCAGTTGATATGGTGTGACCCTGTCAATAGCTGCTCATCGCTGTTTTTGTTTTTGTCTTTGTTCTTGTCTTTCGAGGACAGACTCAGCAGCAGCCGTGGCAGGTATAGGCGACGATTGATCAAGCTGATATTCGCGGGTCGGAACCGCATAATCATGATCCGTCGGGAGCTGCCTCTGACTACTGACGCGAGTCCGGCTGAGCCTGTCGCAAACTGCCGCCGAGGATTCTCCTTCGTGCTTGCTCCGGCTGCTGCTGACTCTGTCCTCGAATTGAATAGCATTGTTCATCGGTGTTTTTGTCTTTGTTTTTTCCTTATTTGGAAAGTTTTTGTTTTTGCCTTTGCGGTTCTCGTCATGCCGCCTTCTGCTGCATGCAAGCCTCTTCTGCCTTGACCCCTATTGCCCAGATGAATCCCATCAGTTCGCGTCCAACCGCTGTCATGACCTTTCTCTGGTCCTTGCCCGCAGCCATCAATTTCATGTATCGCTTGTGCAGGCGATTCTGAGCTTTCCAGGCTATCTCCGTGATCTGTGCAGGAACTCCTTCCTGTCGCTTGCGCAATCGTGCTCCGATCGACGGCCTGTGGCGATAACTCCAGGCCGATTCGACGACGATTCGTCTCAGGTGTGCGTTGCCTGACTTGGTAATGCCTCCTCTTCGAATGCGCTCGCCGCTGGAGTCTTCGCTCGGAAATACTCCGCTATATCCCATCAGCTTCCGCGCACTTTCGAAGCGAGAGGAGATGTTGCCCAACTCGGCTGCAATTGTGATCGCCGAGATATGAGCCACACCGCGTAGTGCCTGCAGGCCCAGGATCACTGCCTGCACTGGCGCCGGAGCCAGCTTCACCACTTCGAGAATCGACTGCTCCAGACGCTTGACTCGTTGTTCCATGTGCTGCACTTCGTTCAGACAGTCCAGCAGAGTGGCTTCCCGTGCCGGGTGCGTGTAGTGGACCTGCTGGATCCACTCGACGTATTTTTCCGTCCACGCCTTTAGTCCCAGTGGAGGACGCTGGCCTGTGCGGAGCAGGAACTTGGTGAGCCGGTGCCGCGCTCGCAACTGATCCTGCTTGGCTGCCTCTCGTGCCCGGACAAGATCGCGCAATGATTCCGAATCCTCGTCCGGAACCCAGACTGCCGTGAGATCGCCGGAACGATGACTGCGTGCCAGCTTCAGAGCGTCCAGCCGGTCCGTCTTGACCCGCTCGCCTGGCTTCTTCGGAACAAGAGTTGGCGCGATAACCGCGCACTCAACTCCCAATTGAGTCAACTGCCAGTAGAGTACGAAGCCAGTCGGGCCGGCTTCATAGCAGGCCCGCAACTGCTCAACGGGACCAAGCTTCTTGATCAACTTACGGATCGATTCCTCGCGGTTGGCTATCGTTCCCAGGCTGCGTACCTCGCCATCTGGCTCGGCTACGGCTACGGCTATCGTTTCGGCATGGACATCCAAACCCAAAAATCGTAACTTCTCTCTCATGACCGGTTCCCTCCGCTTGTGGCTCTGGACTGTGGTTCCTCAAACAAACCCAGCCTAACCCACGACTAGCGCATCGAGCCGGTCACACCATAA
>JBEKFD010000033.1:0-28645 GCA_050013495.1 Occallatibacter sp.
CCATTGGAGGGCTTGCCGGTTGGCTGCTGGGAAAGCTGCGCGTGGCGCGGCGTCCCGCGCCGAGGCTTGCCGTTCTGGAACGGATTTCGCTCGCCCCGCGGCAGTGGCTGGCGCTGGTGGAGGCCGAGGGGCGGCGGTTCCTGGTGGCCACTTCGGCGGAGGGCACTCCGGCATTTTTCGCATTGGATACGCCGCGGCGGCAGGCAGCAGAAGGCGGACAGGCAGGGACTGCGCGGCCGGTGAAGCGGCCGGGCGCCGATCGGGATTTGAGGGTTTCATGGTAGTTTTGTGGGCCGCCGCGAAGGTGGCGGCTGCTGCGCCGGCACCGCTTTTGCCTGACTTGTCGCAGCGACTGAACGCATCCGACTCGACGCCCTGGACGATTCTCTTTGTCCTGACGCTGATTACGCTTCTGCCGGCGATTCTGATGGCCATGACGCCGCTGGTAAGGCTGCTGGTGGTGTTTCACTTTCTGCGCCAGGCGTTGGGAACGCAGACCGCGCCCTCGAATCCGACGCTGATGGGGCTGGCGCTGATGATGACCTGGTTCCTGATGACGCCGGTGCTGACGCAGGTGGATCAGCAAGCGGTCGAGCCCTACCGCGCCGGACAGGTGACGGGCTGGCAAGCAATCGACTTGGGGGCGCAGCCGGTGAAGGTGTTTCTGCTGCGCTACGCGCGGGAGAAGGACCTGGCGCTGTTTACGGCCGCGGGGCAGGTTGCGCGGCCCAACACGGCTACCGATCTGCCCATGCGGGTGGTGGTTCCGGCCTACATTCTCTCCGAACTGAAGGCCGGCTTTGCCATCGGAGCGGTGTTGTTTCTGCCGTTTCTGCTGATTGACCTGGTGACGGCGTCGGTGACCACCTCGATCGGCATGTTCCAACTGCCACCGGTGGTGGTTTCTACGCCGTTGAAGATTCTGCTGTTTGTGATGGTGGATGGCTGGAATCTGCTGGCCAGTTCGTTGCTGAAGAGCTTCTAGGAGGATGTGGGATGACGCCGGACATGGTTGCGGAGATATTGCGCCAACTGATGAAAGAGGCATTGATTCTGGCCGCGCCGTTGCTGATTGCCGCGGCGCTGCTGAGCTTTGTGCTGAGCCTGGTGCAGACGCTGACCAGTTTGCAGGAGCAGTCGCTGACTTCGGTGCCGCGGCTGGGGGCCATTGCAGTGATTCTGCTGGCGGGAATGCCCTGGTTTCTGGGACGAATGGCGGAATATACACGGCTGATGATGACGGACTTTCATCGGTTTTTGGGATAGAGGCGGAGGCGGGGTCTGGGGAGGGATTCAGCGAGTTAGCGGGGAATTGGCGCCGGCACGGGGATGGCTTCTAAGGAACCTCTGAAGAAATATCTGGTGAGCAACGCTCCCTCAGGGGCTAAAGCCCGCGTTCATTTTGCGGCCTTTACGGCACGACTGAAGTCGTGCCCTTTCAAAACGGCGACTTAATCAGAGGTTCTCTAAAACATGCCGAGCGAAAGGAGATAGAGACAGGATGCCGCATGCAGTGGAGATGGACTGGGGCAGATTTCTCTCGGCGCTGGCGCTGGTGCTGGTGCGGATCAGCGGGATGGTGGTGTTTGCTCCCTTCTTTTCTTCGACGGCGCTGCCCTTGCGCACCAAGGCGGTGTTTGTGGGCGCGGTGGCTTACTTGCTGGCTCCGCTGGTGGCGACGCTGCCGATGGCGCAGGTGTCGATCGGGTTCTCCGCGCTGCTGGGGGAGCTGGCGGTGGGGCTGGTGTACGGGCTCATGCTGACTCTGCTTACCGAGATGATGCTGTTTGCCGGGCAGGTTGCAGGGATGCAGTTCAGCTTTTCGGCGGTCAACCTGATCGATCCGACCTCTTCCATCCAGACTCCGCTGCTGGGCGACCTGTTTCAACTGATGGGCACGCTGGTGGTGATTACGGCAGGCCTGGATCGCATTCTTCTCGCTTCTGTCGTGCGCAGCTTCAGGGCGGTTCCGCTGGGCAGTTACGCGCTGGCGCCGGCGACGGCGATGGCCGTGGTGCGCGCCGCCGGGGGGATTTTTCTAGCCGCTCTGGAACTGGCTGCGCCGGTGCTGGCGGCAACCATGCTGGTGGAGGTGGCGATATCGCTGCTGGGCAAGCTCAGCCCGCAGCTGCCGGTGATGTCGCTGACCGTGCCGATCAAGACGCTCACCGGCTTCGTGCTGCTGATGGGCTCACTGGCCTTGTGGCCGCGGTTTATCGAGGCGCGCTTCGCCGGACTGCTGGACATGGCCGAGCGACTGATCTCCGTGCCGGGCACAGCGGCTGCGCATGGGCTGGGCTGTGTGCTGGCGCTCGGGCTGGGAGGCTAGCCGATGCCCGGAGAGCGCACCGAACAAGCAACCCAGCATCGCCGCGACCAGGCGCGCAAGGAAGGGGATGTGCTGCACAGCCGCGAGCTTTCCTCGGCGGCCGGAACGCTGGCCGGGGTAATGGTGCTGGGAGCGCTGGGCAGCCGCATGCTCATCGTCTGGCGGACTTCGTTTATCGGGTTTCTCGACCTGGGCTCGGTGTCGCACTGGGAACCGGCGACGACGATGCCCACGCTCTTTGCGCTGCGCCGGCTGGTGCTGGGCATTGCGGGACCGGTGGCGGTGATGATGGCGGCGGTGGCGGCGGCGGCGCTGGGCGTTGGAGTCTTGCAGACCGGCGGCATCAACTTTTTCGTGGGGGCGGTTGGCTTCAAGCCGGATCGCATTAATCCCATCTCGAACGTGAAGAACCTGTTTTCGCTGCGCGCCGGGGCGCGGCTGGCCAAGTCGCTGATACCGGCGGCAGCGCTGGCAATTTTTGCGGTGCAGCGGATTGGCCGTCAGTTGACCCTGCCGCCGTTTTCGACGGCGCGCCTTGAGATGCTGGGATCGGATGTCTACGGGCTGCTGGTGGCGGCCTCCTGGCTGCTTTTCGGCTGGTCGGCGATCGACTATCTGGTGGAGTGGCAGAGCCGCGAGTCGCGGCTGAAGATGAGCAAGGAAGACATGCGCACGGAGATGAAGCAGACCGAGGGCAATCCGCAGATCAAGGGGCGCATCCGCAATCTGCAGCGCCAGATGCGGCGCAAGCGGGTCAAGGCGGATGTTTCCAAGGCGGCGGTGATTCTGACCAATCCCACCCATTATGCGGTGGCGCTGGGCTTCGATTTCGGCACCATGGAAGCGCCCAAACTGCTGGCCAAGGGGCGCAACCTGCTGGCCGAAGAGATCAAGGCGGAGGGCCGCTGGGCGGGCGTGCCGATTGTCGAGAACCCGCCGCTGGCGCGGTCGCTCTACCGAACGGTCGAGGTAGGGCAGCCGATTCCGGTGGACCTCTATGCCGCCGTGGCCACCATTCTGGCTTACCTCTATCGGCAGCGGATGGAAGCGGAGTTGCGCCAGAGGCGCGCCCGGGAGACTGCAGCGCGGGCGGCGGCGCAGGCGCAGGTGGCGCGGCACATGCCCCCCGGCCGTAACTCGAATCCGACTCAGCCGCCCATGCCGAATGGGCCCCCGTCCGATGGAAGTGCGCGATGAGTACCGCGGTGATGGCTCCGGTAGGCCCCGCGCAGGGCCACAGTATCTGGCAGCGCCTGCGCGAGTTTCTGCTGCCAATGGCGGCCATCAGCGTGGTGTTCGTGATGCTGGTGCCGCTGCCGGCCGCGGCGCTGGACTTTCTGTTGGCCATTTCGATGGCCGCCTCGATCATTGTGTTTCTTTCCGCGGTGCAGATCAGGCGCGCGGTCGAGTTGAGCGTGTTTCCGACATTGCTCCTTCTGCTGACTCTTTTTCGGCTGGCGCTGAACATCGCCTCCAGCCGGCGCATCCTGTTGCATGGGTCGGAGGGCACGGCAGCCGCGGGCAAGGTGATTGAGGCCTTCGGGCAGTTTGTGGTGGGCGGCAATTACGTGGTCGGCTTCGTGCTGTTTCTGGCGCTGATCGCGATTCAGTTCTTAGTGGTTTCCCATGGAGCCGTGCGCACCGCCGAGGTGACGGCGCGCTTTACGCTGGACGCGCTGCCGGGCAAGCAGATGGCCATCGACGCGGACATGAACGCGGGGCTCATCGACGAGGCGGAGGCGCGCAAGCGGCGGCAGGCGATCGCCCGCGAGGCCGAGTTCTATGGCGCCATGGATGGAGCGGCGCGCTTCAACCAGAGGGACTCGCTGGCCACGATTCTGATTACGGGAATCAACATCGTCGCCGGCCTGCTGATCGGCACCCTGCAGCAGGGCGTGGAACTCGCCGAAGCCGCGCGCACCTACACCGTGCTGACGGTGGGCGATGGTCTGGTGACGCTGATTCCGTCGCTGCTGGTTTCGATCGCCGGTGGAATTACGCTGACGCGGGCCAACTCGGCGGGGCTGCTGGGCGCGGAGATTCGCCAGCAACTGTTGGCCAAGCCGGGGACGCTCTACCTGGCCAGCCTGGTTTCGGCGGCCATGTGCCTGATACCGGGGCTGCCCAAGCTGGCGTTTCTTACCGTGGCGGCGGCGTTGTTCTGGGGGCTCGGCACGTAGCCGCAAGCACCATGCTGGCGCCTTCGCCTGAACTCGCGATTGGAGAGAAGAAGAAGACGGCCGAAGCGCAAGGCTCGGACCTGGCGCAACTGCTCAAGCTGGAAGAGCTGACGCTCGAGATCGGCTTCCAACTGATTCCGCTGGTGGACGAGAAGCAGGGAGGACAGCTGCTGAACCGGGTGCGCTCGCTGCGGCGGCATCTGTCTTCCGAGATGGGATTTCTCATCCCGCGGGTGCACATCTCTGACAACCTGCGGTTGAAGCCGAGGGAATACCTGTTCTCGCTGCGGGGGATGGAGATTGGCCGCTGGCAAACGGAGGGGACGCAGTTGCTGGCGGTCTCCGGCGATCCGGGGCGAAGGCCTCTGCAGGGCCGCGAAGCGCGGGAGCCGGCCTTCGGCGTGCCGGCCATCTGGATTGCGCCGGCTCTCGAAGACCAGGCCATTGCCGCCGGCTACTCGGTGGTGGACGCGGTCACGGTGATCACAACGCACCTGGGAGAGCTGATCCGGCGACATGCGTTTGAGCTGCTGGGCCGCGCGGAGACCAAGCGGCTGATGGACGCGCTCAACGAGAGCCATCCCAAGCTGATGGAAGAGCTGGTGCCCAAGCTGCTTTCGCTGGGCGAGGTGGGCCGGGTGCTCGAGCAACTGTTGCGCGAGCGGGTCTCGATTCGCGACCTGGGATCGATTCTCGAGGCGCTGCTCGAGGCCGCCCCGGTGAACAAGAGCCTGGTGGCGCTGGTGGAGGCCTCGCGGCAGGCGCTGGGACGCAGGCTGGTGCGGCCGCTCCTCGATTCCGATGGTCAACTGCCGGTGCTGCTGCTTGACCCGGCGCTCGAAGAAGAGATTTTGGCCACCCTTTCCCCAGATGGCGGCCAGCGCATGCTGGCTGCCCAGGCCGCGCCGGGAACACCTGTTGTCCGCCGTCTTACCGATTCTGTGAGGCAACTTATCGGGGGCGCCTCCGCCGCGGTCCTGCCCGTGCTCCTAGTCCCAAGTCCGGCCCGCTATCACGTCAAGCGCTGGCTGGAGCCGGTTTTACCCCGCCTTGCGGTGGTAGCTGCCGGCGAGATTCCTCCTGAGATTCGACTGCGCCCGGTGGGAACGGTGCGCTGAGGACCAGGAAGCCGGGTAGTGAGCCTGGGGATTGGGTAAAGGGACACGCATGGGACTGGAGACGGTAGCTACAACCGGAGGTCAAGTTGCCGCGCGCCGAGGAGCGGCACGGGGGGGATATCCACCCGGCACGTCCAATGGCGGAGCGCTCACCAGCGAGCAGGAAAAGTTGCTGCTTGAGCATCTGCCCATCGTTCGCTTTCTAGCCAGGCGCATTCACGAGCGGCTGCCTCAGCATGTGGACATCGAAGACCTGGTTTCGGCCGGCGTGGTGGGGTTGATGGATGCTTTTTCGAAGTTTGACCCGACCAAGCAGGTGCAGTTCCGCAGCTATGCGCAGTTCCGCATCCGGGGAGCGATTCTGGACAGCTTACGGACGCTCGACTGGAGCCCGCGTGAACTGCGCCGCAAGGGCCGCGCCGTCGAAGAGGCCATCCGGGTGTTGACGCAACGCTTGCGCCGGGCGCCGGGCGAGGCGGAAGTCGCCGAAGAGATGTCCCTGAGCCTGGATGAATACCAGCAGTTGCTGGGGGATCTGAAGGGCCTGGAGATCGGCACGCTGCACATGGAGCGCAACGAGGACTCGGGCGAGGAGGAGCTGGCCTACATTCCCGGCAGTCCCGAAGAGGATCCCTTGTTTCGCTGCCTGAAGGGGGAGCTGAAGGACCGGCTCTCGGAGGCAATCGCCAATCTGCCCGATCGCGAGCGGCTGGTGATGACCCTTTACTACTACGAGGAGATGACCATGCGCGAGATCGGGCTGGCGCTGGGCGTGGTGGAGTCGCGGGTGTCGCAGGTTCATGCTTCGGCGGTGGTGCATTTGCGGGCGGCGCTGAAGGATCTGAGCGCGCGCGGGGCTTTCGAGCGCGCGGCTGCGCGCAAGGGGATGGACAGAGTGCGGCGCTGAGGGGATCGCCCGTGACCAGGCAAGCTTTCGGCTACTTCGAAAGAATACCCGGCGTTCAAGGGTGAATTCCCTCGGGGGCTAAAGCCCGCATTCGCTCTCAGCGCAGTTCATGTACGGGCTGAAGCCCGTACCCTTCACGGCTGAAGCCCGTACCCTTCACGGCTGAAGCTAATGCTCTTTGAGGCCGAAGCAGGCTGAGCCCGAGAAATTCACTTGCTCAGAGACTTCTCAGAAAACGGAGTGGTGGTCGATGGAGAAGACGCTTAAACAGGACGAGATCGACGCGCTTTTCGAGGCCGCGCGCTCGTCGACTCCGGATGCTGTACGGCCCGAGGCGCGGGCCCGGGTGACGCCCTACAATTTTTCTTCGGCGGGGCAGATTTCGACCGAGCAACTGCGCGCCATCAGCATGCTGAACGACCTGTTTGCGCGCAACCTGACGCACAACCTGGCGGCCTGGCTCCGGACCCGCTTTCAGGTGAACCTGGTTTCGGCGGAACAGATCCAGTTCAACGAGTTCCTGTTGCGCATTCCGGAGATCAGTTATGCGGCTTCAGTACGGCTGGAACCGCTGGGGGCGCTTTCAGTGCTGCAACTGGACCTGGCGCTGGCGCCTCCGGTGATCGATCTGCTGCTGGGCGGCGAGGGCAAGGAGGGACCGCTGAGGGAACTGACGGACATCGAAGAATCGATTCTCGGGAGTGTGGTGGAGATCATTTGCCGCGAGCTGACGGCGGCCTGGCAGCCGGTGGGGCTGAGCTTCAACTTCGAGCGGAGGCAGATGCAGACGCAGGTGGCGCGCATCATGTCAGTGAACGAGAAGACGCTGTGCCTGAGCTTCGAGATCCGCATGCCGCACAGCTCGGGCCTTTTGAACTTGGCCTTTCCGGCGGTGGTGGCCAACACCATTTTGCGCAGGCTGACATCGGATTGGGGCCGCAGCCGCCGCCATGCCGGGGAGACGCGGGCGCGGATGGAGGCCTCGGCGAGGCGCATTCGCTTTGGCGGAAGCCTGCAGTTGCCCACGGTACGCCTGGCGGCCAGCACCATCGAAAACCTAGAGCCGGGATCGATCCTGCGCCTGGACTTGCCCGCCAACACGCTGCCGGTATGGCAGGTGGGCGGCCAGCAACTGAGTGAGGCCAAGGCCATGCGCCACGGGTTGCACCGGGGAGCGCGGATGGAGAATCCGATTGCGGAGGCGGAGGCATGAAGAGCTATCTGGATTGCTGGACCGGCACGGCGACGGCGCTGTTTTCGCAGGCGCTGGCAGGAGAGCCGCAACTGACGGAGGGGTTGCCCAAGCCGCTCGCGGCCAACTCTTTCGGCTTCGCGGCGACCGTCGGCGGCGACCTGGCGGGCCGCTTTGCCGTGGTGCTGGACGGAAGTGTTCTGGATTCGCCGCTGATGGGCGAGGGAACGAACCAGAAAGCCGGATGGGAAGAATTGTTGCGCGAGGTAGCCGAATCCGCCGTTGGGGAACTGCTGGCGACCACCGGAAAAAAATGCCGCATTGAGAAGTTCGAGGCGACCGCAGGAGAAAGCAAGATTTCGCGCGCATTCCAGTTGAAAGCCGGCGACCGGGCCTGGACGATCCTGGTGCGGGACGAGGTGCGGGCGCCGCAGGTGGAAGCCAAACCGGAGACCATGCCGGACCCGTTGAAGCCGGCTGCTTCGGCAGTCGAATCGCCGGGATTGAGCCGAGGGGTCGAACTGCTGCTCGATGTGGAGCTCGACGCTACACTGCGGTTTGGATGCCGGGAGATGCCGCTGGGCGAGATTCTCGACCTTGGCCCAGGGGATGTGGTGCAACTGGACCGCCATATTGCCGACCCGGTGGACCTGATCGTGGGGGACAAGATTGTCGCCAGGGGCGAGGTGGTGCTGATCAACGGCAACTTCGGACTGCGCGTGACCGAGGTTTCCGCGCCGAAGAAGCGCCTGGAGAGCATACGATGCCTGTTCTAACCCCCAAGACTGCACTGATATTGAGGCCTGCCAAGAGCATAGCCATGGCGGCGCGTGAGAGGACATTCGAGAGCGAGATCGATTCCCGCGCGGGCGCTTCCCAGGGACCGCCGCAGGCGCTGGATTCCGGCGCGCCGCCGGCGCGGTCAAGATGGCTGGAAACCTGCGGCAACCCCGAATGCCGGTCAGGATGGCTGCACCTTTGGCGTGGCCGCACGACGCCGGTGTTTGAAGGCAGTTGGAGCTGCTCCGCCGCCTGCGCGCGAGCGCTGGTGATGCTGGCCGTGCACCGGGAGATGGAGGGCAGGGCAACAGCGCCTGAGCCTCACCGTCATCGCATTCCGCTCGGCCTGACGATGCTGGAGCAGGGCTGGATTACCGCCGAACAGTTGCGCGGCGCGCTGGAGGCGCAGAAGGCTGCAGGGGCGGGCCGGCTGGGCCACTGGCTGGTGCGCAGATACCGCGTCAGCGAGAAGCTGGTGACGCGGGCGCTGAGCCTGCAATGGAGCTGCCCGGTGCTGCCGCTGGAGTTTCACGACGCCGAAGCTCTCACCGGATTACTGCCGCGGCTGTTTGTGGACGCCTTCGGGGCGCTGCCGCTGCGCGTGGCCGCGGGCAAGCTGCTCTACCTGGGGTTCGAGGACCGGCTTGACCCGGTGCTGGCGCTGTCTATCGAGCGAATGACGGGATTACGCGTGGAGAGCGGGGTGGTGCAGGGATCGCAATTCGGCCCGGCGCATACCCGCATGCTGGGCGCCAAGTTTCCGCGCGTGGAATTGGTCGAGGCTTCGTCGGAGCTGGGGGCGGTGCATGCGGTGACGAAAGCGATCGAGAAGGTGAGGCCCATGGGGGCGCGGCTGGTCAGGGTCCACCACTGCCTGTGGTTGAGGATGACGCTCAAGCCGCAAATCGGCCCCTTGCCGGAGATTGCATCGGTGGAAGATCTGATCTGTTCAATTGGCGCCTATTAGAATTCTGCCCCGTTCCTAGCTTTTTTCGCGGTAAGCCGGCGTCCTCACTCGTGCATCAACTTGCGGATAACGGCTGCCGCGAGTGTCTCCACCAACTGTAAAGCTGGAATTCTGGGAACGAGGATAATAAATCCATTTCCATGCTTACCGTTTTGTTGTGTTACAGTCAGTAACACTATGGCTTGTAACATCTCTCTAGGTGAATCAACGAGCCGCAAGCCAAATCTGATAAGCCTTCGTCTATCAAGTGGGTTCTCTCTCGATCTCTTGATTCCGTCGCGCATCAGGAATCCACATTCAGGCCAGCTCGCAATCTGCTCGCGGGAACACTTACAAGCGGGAATTCGTATCCAAAGCACCATTCATCTTCGAATGTCCGTTTGCCAATCATAGATAACCCACTGGTTTCGGAAGGTCCAAAATCTACTGGAGGCATCGATGGAGACCTTGCTTCAGAACCTGCGGTACGCAACGCGGCAGTTGATCAAATCGCCAGTGTTCACCCTCACAGCTGTGCTCACGTTGGCGCTGGGCATCGGCGCCAATACTGCAATCTTTACCGTGGTATACGGAACGCTGCTGGCGCCCATGCCTTACCCGCAGCCGAACCAGTTGGTCATGGTGTGGTCGAAGCTTCAGGGCGACCGCAACGGCATGGCCGCCGGCGACTTTACCGACTGGCAGAATCAGAACACCGTCTTCTCCGACCTGTGCGCATTCACCGGCGGCAGCTTCAACCTGGCGACGAAAGATCAGCCGGAGTACGTTCAAGGGCAGTTCACCTCGCCCGGCATGTACAAGATGCTGGGCGTGAAGTTTCTTTATGGCCGCGATTTTCTGCCTGAAGAGGGAACCCTGGGCAGAGAACACGAAATCATCCTGATGAACAAGCTGTGGAAGCGGCTCGGGTCCGATCCCCACATTGTCGGCAAGACCATGCAAATCGATGGAGCGCCGTACACCGTGGTCGGCGTGCTTGGGCCGGGCGTCGCCGACCGCCTGAATCCCGAACTGGTTGCGCCGCTGGCCTTCAAACCTGAACAGCTCAACCACGATTTCCACTGGCTGCTGGCCATGGGACGCATGAAGCCGGGCGTGACCCTGCAGCAGGCGCAGGCCAATATGGATGCCGTGACAGCGAATATTGCCAAGGCCTATCCCAAGAGCGACACGGGCTGGGGCGCGATTGTCGATCCGCTTAAGAACGATTTCCTGCCCAAGGAGCGAATTCATACCCTCTGGGTTTTGCTGGGCGCGGTGGGGTTTGTGCTGCTGATTGCGTGCGTGAACGTGGCCAACCTGCTGCTGGCCAAGGGGACGACCAGGCAGAAGGAAGTGGCGCTGCGGGCGGCGCTGGGCGCTTCGCGGCGCAATATCTTCGCGCAATTCCTCACCGAGAACCTGTTGCTTGCGCTCACCGGCGGCGTGCTCGGGATTGGCGTGGGCGTGGCAGCGTTGCGCGCGCTAATTGCGGTCATGCCCCGGGACACGCTTCCATCGGAGGCTGACCTGAGCCTGAATCTTCCCGTGCTGCTGTTCTCGCTGGCTGCGTCCACGCTGGCCGGCCTGCTGTTCGGCTGCGCGCCCGCCTGGTATGCAACGCGGGTTGATCCGGCTGAAGCGCTGAAGGAAGGCGGGCGTTCCGGCACCGGCGCGGGGCGGCAGCGCCTGCGCAGGGTGCTGGTGATTGGAGAGTTCGCCCTGGCATTGGCCCTGCTCACCGGCGCGGGGCTTGCCATTCACAGCTTCTGGAACCTGACGCGCGTGGACCTGGGCGTGAACACAGAGCGCATTCTCACGTTTTCGCTGCCGGTTCCCGATGCGCGGCCCAAAGATCCGGCGCGGATTACGGCCTACTACCAGCAGATGCTGGCCAGCATCAAGGCGGTCCCGGGGGTTCAGGATGCGTCTGTATCTGTGGGGCTGCCGCTGTTTGGGCCGGGCTTTGGCATGCCGTTCACGATTGCCGGCCAGCCGGAATTCGCCGATCCCTCGCAGCGGCCCAATACGAACTTTGGAATGGTCACGCCGGATTATTTCAAGACATTCGGCATTCGGGTGGTCCGCGGCCGCGCATTCACCGACCAGGACAACGCTGCGAGCGTACACGTTGCCATGGTGAACGAGGAGTTCGTGAAGAAGTACTTCAAAGGCAAGAATCCGCTGGAGCAGCGCATCAATGTTGAGGAGTTGATTCCGGGCGTGACCAATCTCGGCCCGTATATCAGCTGGCAGATTGTCGGCGTCTTCCACAATGTCCGCAATGGCGATTTCCGCGACGACTATCCGGAGACCGATATCCCCTTCTGGCAGATACCGTGGCCGTCGGCGAACTTCGGCGTGCGCACGGCGGGCGATCCCGAACTGATGACCAAATCGATTGCAGCCGCGGTGCATGCCGTGGATCCGCAGATAGCGGTGGCGGAGCCGCGCACCATGGACGAAGTGAAGGGGCTGGTGCTGTCCGGCGACCGCTTTACCATGATCTTGTTCGGCAGCTTCGCCGTGGTGGCGCTGCTGCTGGCGGCTGTGGGCATTTATGGAGTGATGGCCTTTACGGTGGCACAGCGGGAGCATGAGATCGGTTTGCGCATGGCGCTGGGGGCCACGCGCGGTCACGTGGTTAGCCTCATTCTGAAAGAAGCGCTGGCGCTGGCAAGCATCGGCCTGACGCTTGGCCTGGTTGGGGCGTACCTGGTGGGACGGACGTTGCATAGCACCCTCTACGGCGTTGGTTCGATGGACTTTATCGCTACAGGTGCGGTCGCGGTGGTGCTGGTGACCGCGTCTGTGATCGCCAGTTGGGTTCCGGCAAGGCGGGCTGCGGCCGTGCAACCGATGCGGGCGTTGCGGTCGGAGTAGGCCGACGGCCTTCATGCTCCTGTAGCAACAGTCTGCTAAGTCATTGATCGATAAGCAACTTGCCCTCCTGGGCGGAGCGGGGTATTGTGTCTGCGCGGATGGAGCCGAAGGATCCGAGGCTCGGTTCTCCATCGAGGTTTCGCTCTCAACCTACGTTGTGATACGACTTCGCCCATTTCTGGAATAGTCACACAAAGGTGCCAATTCGACCGGACTCAAAGGGGTAACTCCGGGGTCGCGAATTGGTACGCGCAGTCTCGGAAGTGACTATAATCACAAGGGAGCAAATGCCGTAGCTTTTCAACTTTCGCATCGAAGTCACTCGGACCGGGTTCAGTTGGAAGTACGGCGAAAGACAGACGATTCAGGGCAATGAATCGAGCAAGATCGACTGAGAAGAATTTTTCGGAAGGGAATCCCGCCAAATGGCGACTAGCGATGTAGCTCTGGGAGAGATCAAGAGCGGAACGAACACGCACAAACGCGTGATAAACGATTTCAGCATCAACGTAGCAACGGTGAACGGGTCCGGCTCGCAATCCGCCAACAGCGTGCTGCTGAAAAGCATCTTCGGGATGGGGGTTCCGGTAAGCGGCAAGAACCTGTTTCCGTCGAACATTGCCGGGCTTCCTACGTGGTACACCATCCGCGCCAGCAAGGATGGCTATGTGGCGCGCAAACGCGACGCCGAGGTGCTGGTAGCCATCAATCCCGAGACGGCGAAGCAGGACGCGCTGGCGCTGCCGGTGGGCGGCATGGCCATTTACGAGGAGAACTTGAACCTCAAGCAGTATCGCAACGATGTAGCGTTCTACCCGGTGCCCTTCGACAAGATCACGGCGGCCATTTGCCCCGAGGCCAAGCTGCGCAAACTGGTAAAGAACATGGTGTACGTGGGCGTGGTGGCGCAACTGCTCGCCATCGACCTTTCTGTCGTGGAGAACGGGCTGCGCAAGCAGTTTGCCAAGAAGGCGAAGGTCTTTGAGCTGAACCATGGCGCGGTGAAGGCGGGCTTTGACTACGCGGCCAACACATTCACCAAGCAGGATCCCTACTACATAGAGCGGATGGACCAGACGGCGGGCAAGATCATCATCGACGGCAACGCGGCGTGCGGCATGGGCGCGGTGTTCGCCGGCGTCACGGTGGTGGCGTGGTACCCGATTACTCCATCGACATCGGTGGTGGAAGCGACGACGGACCTCTTGAAGAAGTTCCGCGTGACTCCGGAGGGTAAGGCGACCTTCGCGGTGATCCAGGCGGAAGACGAACTAGCGGCGATCGGCATGGTGCTGGGCGCGGGCTGGGCAGGCGCGCGATCGATGACGGCTACATCGGGGCCGGGAATTTCGCTGATGGCGGAGTTCGCGGGGCTGGGCTACTACGCTGAGATTCCGGGCGTGATCTTCGATGTGCAGCGGACCGGGCCATCGACGGGATTGCCGACGCGGACTTCGCAGGCGGATTTGCTGAGCGTGGCGTTTCTTTCCCACGGCGACACCAAGCATATCGTTCTGCTGCCGGGGAATGTGATGGAGTGCTACGAGTTTGGCTACTCGGCCTTCGACCTGGCGGAGCGGATTCAGACGCCGGTGTTTGTGCTCAGCGACCTTGATCTGGGCATGAACAACTGGATGTCGGAGCAATTTGCTTATCCTGACAAGCCGCTCGACCGGGGCAAGGTTTTGACCGCGGAAGATCTTGAGCGGTTGGGTGGATTTGAGCGCTACAAGGACGTGAACGGCGACGGCATCGGGTGGCGCACGCTGCCCGGCACGAGGCACCCGAAGGCGGCGTACTTCACGCGCGGCACGGGCCACAACGATGCGGCCGGCTACAGCGAGAAGCCGGAGGACTACATCTCGGGGATGGAGCGGCTGGCGCGGAAGTTCGAGAACGCACGCACGCTGGTTCCGGGTCCGCTGACGGTGAAGGACGGGACTTCGAAGATCGGGATTATCGCTTACGGCAGCTCGGATTTTGCCATCCGCGAGAGCATGGACCAGATCAAGAAGGAATACGGGCAGGATGTGGATTACATGCGCATCCGGGCGTATCCGTTTGCGCACGAGATTCACGACTTTGTTGCGTCGCACGAGCGCGTTTACGTTGTCGAGCAGGACCGCGATGCGCAACTGGCCAGCCTATTGAAGCTCGATCTGCCGGCCGAACAGGTGGTGAAGCTGCGCAGCATTCTGCACTTCAGCGGTTTGCCGCTGGATGCGCAGAGCGTGACGGAGGACTTCGCGACCAGGGAAGGTCTTCGAGTGAATGCCGCCGAACATGTGGAAGATGTGGAAGTGCACGAGGGCGCGATCGCTTCGTGAGATTGGCCCGCTTCATGAACTTGCCGATTGAATGATCTGTCTTCGATCGAGAGCAGAAGGGAATTTCGTAAATGGCTACAGCAGCACCAGCACCTAAGTTGAATCACATTGGCTTGCCGGTTCTTGAGTATCGCGGCGGCAAGACCACGCTCTGCGCGGGTTGCGGACACAACGCGATCTCGGAGCGCATTATCGACGCCATGTTCCAAATGGGCGTGGAGCCGGAGCGGGTGATGAAGATGAGCGGCATCGGCTGCTCGTCGAAGAGCCCGGCCTACTTCATGAGCCGCTCGCACAGCTTCAACAGCGTGCACGGGCGCATGCCATCGGTTTCGACCGGCGCCATTTTGGCCAACCACACCATGACCACGCTGGGCGTCTCCGGCGACGGCGATACGGCATCCATCGGCATGGGGCAGTTTGTCCATTTGCTGCGGCGCAATTTGCCTATGATTTACATCATCGAAGACAACGGCGTTTACGGGTTGACCAAGGGCCAGTTCTCAGCCACGGCCGACCTGGGCTCAAAGCTGAAGACGGGCGTGGTGAACGACCTGCCGGCCATCGATACCTGCGCGCTGGCCATTCAACTGGGCGCGACGTTTGTGGGGCGTTCGTTCAGCGGAGATAAGAAGCAGTTGCTCTCCATGCTGAAGGCGGCGATTGCTCATAAAGGCACGGTGATGCTGGATGTGATCAGTCCGTGCGTGACGTTCAACGACCACGAGGGATCGACCAAGAGCTACAAATTCATGCAGGACAACGATGAGCCGATCAACGAGGTCGACTTTGTGGCCAGCTTCGACGAGATCGAAGTGGACTACGGGTCGGGCGAGGTCTTCGAAGTGGAGATGCACGACGGCTCGAACCTGCGGCTGCACAAGCTGCACGAAGACTACGACCCGACCGACAAGGCGAACGCGGTGCGCACACTGATGGAGGCGCAGGCGAACGATGAGATTCTTACCGGCGTATTCTACATCGATACCAAGAAGCCGACGTTCATCGATCTGCTGAACATCGTGGATGAGCCGCTGGGGCAGCTTGGTGAATCGGTGATACGGCCGCCGAAGTCGGCACTCGATGGGCTGATGGCGAGCTTGCGGTAGTCGCTTTCATGACAGATGACCCGATAAGCGGCGAAAGGGAAATCCTTGTCGCCGCTTATCGTGACTTCAACGCGCGGCACATCGATGCAGTGCTGGCGCTGATGCATCCTGCTGTGGTCTGGCCCAATGGCATGGAAGGCGGGTACGTGGATGGACACGAGGGTGTCCGCGCGTATTGGACTCGTCAGTGGGGGATGATTGACCCGCACGTAGAGCCTGTCGCGATGGAGAATGACGAGCAGGGGCGCATCGTGGTTGAGGTGCACCAGGTGGTTCGGGACCTGGATGGAAACGTGCTGCTGGACACTGTCGTTCACCACACCTACACTGTTCGCGACGGACTGATTGAGCGAATGGAAATTGAGTAGAGCGGAAGAATAAGGGAACTGCGCGGGCGCATGCTTGCGTAGAGTTGTGCATGGCTTCCCCACGATTTGTTTTTGCTTTGCTTGCTTTTCCTGTCGTTACCGCTGCCTTGACGGCGCAAACTGCGCACAAGCCAACACTGGACGAAGCGCTCAAGCAAGCGCGCGCGCCGATTTATCTCGCTGACGGCAAGTTCTCGGGCGCTGGCGCCGATGTGCTCCTGCAGGCCGTGGCGCAGTCCAAATTTGTACTTCTTGGCGAGGATCACCTGACGCGGGAGATACCTGAATTCGCGGGCGCGCTGTGCGATGCGATGCACCCGGATGCTTATGCGGTCGAAGCGGGGCCGGAGGCCGCTGGGTTCGTGGACGGCCTGCTCAAAAGCCCAGACCGTATTGCCCGCATGGCTGCTCGCAGCAGGGCGCATGCGAATAACATTGCGTTTCTCGATGTGCGCGAGGAGAACGATCTTGCGGCGCATTGCGCGGCGGCATCGCGGAATCCGCACTTTAAGCTGTGGGGACTGGACCAGGAGTTCATTGGCTCGGCGGGAACGCTGCTGGATGCGATGATTGCCAGCCAACCGGGGCCGCTGGCGCGGGCGGCGATTGCCGCGGCGCAAGCCAAAGAGGCTGCTGCAGACCAAGCCGTGCGAAGCTCGGGCAATCCGGGACTGCTCTTCTTGCTGACTTCGACCGACGCCGATGTGAAGGCGCTTGAGGATGGGATCAAGGCCGACGGCAATGGCGCAACGCAGAGACTGCTGCGCGAGTTCACGGTGTCGCGAAGAATCTATCAACTGAATGCGGAGGGTTCGCCGGACTCCAACCGGATGCGCGCGGAGCTGCTCAAGCAGCATTTGCTGGACGACTATTCGAAGGCGAAGCTCGAATCGGCGGACGTGCGGGTGCTGTTCAAGTTCGGCGACGATCACCTGGGAATGGGCTTAAACGTACTGCACCAGCGGGACCTGGGCAATTTCGTCGCGGAGCTTGCCGATGGAGAGGGAACGCGGTCGCTGCACATCCTGGTACTGGGCGCGCGTGGGACGCATGCCATCTTTGCCGGATATGCCAAGCCGCTTGGGCATCAGCCGTTTGTGATGAGCGACGATCCGGAGTACAAATGGATTGCGCCGGCAGTGGCGGACCTGCTTGCCGAGCAGCCAGACAAGGGCGGCAAGACGCTCACGCTCTTCGATCTGCGTACGCTGCGCTTTCGCGGCATCGAATTGCCGCCGGAGTGGGAGCGGATCGTTTACGGTTACGACCTGTTTGTGCTGATCCCCGAGCTGACTCCGGGCGCTTTCATTGAGTAGCGGCCACACGTCGCGAGGATCGCGAGCCCCAGTGCAACCAGTGTAAGAGGAGTTGGTTCCGGCGTTGCGGCAGGATTGCTCTCGACATCGATCTGCAAATTGGGGGCAAATGCGATTCCCTCCAACGCCGGGTTGCCGTTCTCGCTGAAGGTGATGCCATAGGAGTAATCGTAAACGCCGGGCGCGGCGCCAACCGGCACGATGAAGGTTCGCCAGTCCGTTACCGACGTTGTGCCCGGTCCATCAACGGTGGCAGGGCCGAGCCAGCCGCCCTGGCCGAAAATGTCCTCAAAGTAGGCCGGAAGCGGGCCCCCGGAACCGCCGGGAAAGTCAAGCGACAACTCCACGGTTCCCGCGGTGATTTCCAGGTGCGGACTTGTTGGGTTCAAGCCGAACAGGTATTCATCCTGGTTTGGCGGATCAGTTTGAGGGGCTGCCCCGTATGCGTATGTCGCTGCATCGGGAAAGAGCACAGAGCCACTGATAGTAAATTGTTCGCCGGCGAAGACCGTGTAGATGTTTGGGTTCAAGGTCTCGATGATGGGTCCACCCATGGCTGGTGCCGCGAAGATGCCGGATACCGCCAAGGCCATTGCGGCGGAACGTAAGCAGCGGCGCAACGTTGGGCATTTGGGATGGTCTTGGATTCCATTGAGGGTCATTGCTCTTATTCACCTCATGAGTGGAAACGAATTATACGCCCGGCTGCGGGAACGGCGCGCGTACCGGCGAGAATCGGAGGCGGCGGACTGCGTGGGTGCGTCCGCCGATTCTTCAGTGTGCGGGCGGGGGCGCGGTGATGCGTACGCCAAGGGCGTTGAGCTTGGTGCGGGCCTGGGCGGCTTCAGGGGTCTGCGGGTGGCGCTGGATGAGCAAACGAAGTTCGTGGATGCCGGAGTCGCGGCGGTTGATCTGCAGCAGGGCCAGACCTTTGCGCAACTGCGCAGCGGGAGCCTTGGGACTGCCGGGGAAGCCTTCGATCACGGCGTTGTAGTTCTTGATGGCGTCCTGGAAGTTGAGTTGGCGGTAGGCGATTTCGCCAAGGTAGAACTGCGCCACGCCAGCCAGGTCGTCGAGCGGGTAGAAGTGGATTACATCCTCGAACTCGGTGGTGGCCACGGCGTAGTGGGCAGCGTTGTAGTCGCGCAGGCCGGCCTGGAACGTGTCTTTGAGCGGGGGCGCGGTGTTGACCGCGGGAGCGACGGGCGCAGGCATGCTGCCTCCCGGCTGACCCTGGGCGCCCTGGTCGGTGATGGGCTGGCCCGCGGGCTGGGCTCCGGCTTGGCCTGAAGGGGGTGCGCCGGCCGGCGGGGTCTGGATGTTCTGCAACTGGGTCTGCATATCCTGGACGGCCTTGTCGAGCTTGGCGATGCGGGACTTCAGCTCGTCTACGGAATCGTTGAGCGACTGCATCTGGCCGGAGACGGTGTCCAGCTTGCCGTTATTGGCCTCGTTCTGCGCGTTGATCTTCTGCTGCAGCGCGGCCACGGTTACGCCCATCTGGTTGGCGTTGTCCGCAGTCTGCTCGACCAGGTGCTGGATTACGCCGAAGCGGTTGTCTACCGTGGACTGGAGACGCTGCACCATGTCAAGAAGTTGCTGAATCTGGGTCTGCAGCTCGATGATTTCCTTGGAGGCGGCGTGCGCGGGCACGGGCGCGGCGGTGAGCAAGAGGGCGAGCGCGGCGGCTGCGAGGAAGCGATTGCGGAGGCGGGGAGTCTTTGACATGTTTCACCTATCGGATACAAGGGGCTTGGGACTGGCTGTTGACAGGCAACGCTCCAAATGAACGGACGCGCCTTTTGGGTTCGTGGTACCCCACCCTTGCGACAACAACAAGAACGTCGCAAGGATGGGGCACCCAAGCTTTGGGCCTGTCCAGGGCGTGTTCATTGCAGGATTCCCAGGTCTCAGAATCGAGACCTGGGGCGCCCACAGCTCTTTCGGCAAGTTCGCTGCCCCTTCAAACCTGTCGCTTAGAACATTCTACCGGTCGAGGGTGAAGCCGGCGCGGCGGTTCTGCTGCCAGCATTCTTCAGTGGACTCGGAGCAGAACGGCTTCTCCTTGCCGTAGCTGACAACGCGGATGCGGTTGGCGGCCACGCCAGCCTGCACCAGCGCGTTCTTGGCGGCGTCGGCGCGGTTCTGGCCGAGGGCTATGTTGTACTCATTGGAGCCGCGCTCGTCGCAGTAGCCGCCGATGGCGACTTTGATGTCGGGATGGCTAACGAGGAACGAGGCGTCCTTGGCCAGCACGGCCTGAGCGTCGTTGCGTATGTCGTAGGTGTCGTAATCGAAGAAGGCGTCCTGCACCTGGGACTTGAAGTCGTCTTCCTCGCTCATAGTGTTGCTGGGCACCACCACGGCAGGCGGGGAGTTGACGGTGACGCGCGCGGATGCGTCGGCGGTTCCGCCGGCTCCCGTGGCGACAAGGTGATAGCTGGTGGAGGTCGAGGGCGTGACGGTCTTGACGCCGGATGTGGGTACGTCGCCGATGCCGTCGATTGAGACGGTGGAGGCGTCAGAAGTGCGCCAGGAGAGCACTACCTGATCGCCCGCGGAAATGACTGTGGGCGTGGCCGTGATTTGAGCCGTGGGCGACAGCACAGACGACGTCGGGGGCGGCGCGGTCTCAGCAGACATAGGCGCCAGTTGTGTCTTCTTTTTGCAGCCTGCGACTGCGAGCAATGAAACAAGCAATACAGCGGGAACCAAAACGCGAAGATGTGTTTTCAATGGACTGCTCCTTCCGTTCATTCGAGATTCTCTTCACTGGGACCGATTGGAGCCATTCGCCCTGCCGTTCGTCCCGGTGTTGGCGGGGAAGTTTGCGAGTTGAGATAAAGCAGGCTGAACACTTGGGGTTTTAGCCTTCATCCTTGAAGAAAACGTTGTCGTCAAGGCCGCTCTCTCGCATTTCGGGGTGAAACGAAGATGACGGTGCGGCGTGAGCGCGTTTGCTTCCCTGCTGCTTGAGCTCGGAGGGAAAAACTCTTCGACCATAGAATCATAGTTCATCCATGCCGGAAAACAGGGCAGGAAAACAGGGCCGAAATGCGGGCGGCGTGTTCTGCTTTGCATCCATGCAGCGGTATCGGTGGACGCATGAAAGAGCTGTGGATTCATTTGCGGCTGGTTCACTTCCAGCTCCAGTTGGGCATGGAGTTGTTGCCCGAGCGCGTGAGTTGGACCTGATGGGTTCCATCGGCCAGCATGGTCCAGATTTCGGTGTGGCTGCCGATGGTGCGTTGAAAGACAAGGTGGCGGCCGTCGGGCGCCCAGGAGGGGAAGTCGTTGCTGCCTGACTCGTGGGTGATCTGCAGATAGTCCTTGCTAGCCAGGTCAATTACGTGGATGTCGTCGCCGCCGGGGTCGCCGGGGCCGTATTTGCGATTCCAACTGAAGGCGAGCAACTGGCCGTTGGGGGACCAGGACGGGCTGACGGCATATCCGCCGTCGGTGATGCGTTGTACGTTGGAGCCGTCGATGTCCATGGTGTAGATCTGCGGTAGCCCGGTGCGTCCGCTGACCCAGGCCAGTTGCGCGCCGGTGCGGGGATTGAAGGTGGGGCCGACGTTGGGACCTTTGAAGGCGGTGAGCTTGTGGAGATTGCCGCCCGTCGAGTCGGAAAGCCAGATTTCGGGATTGCCGGTTCGGGAGGAGGAGAAAGCGATCTTGGCTCCGTCGGCCGACCAGGCCGGGGATTGATTGCTTCCACCGGCAGTTCCACCTGGAAAAGCGACATAGCGGTTAAGTTCGAGCGAGTACATGCGTATGCTCCAGCCGTCGCGGCCCAGGGAAGCAAAGGCGAGCCGGGAGTTATCCGGTGAGATGCGCGGCGAGAGGGAAATGGCTCCAAGGTGGGTGATCTGATGCTGATTCAGCCCGTCGTAGTCCATCACCCAGACTTCTTTGGTGCCGGTGCGGGTGCTGATGAAGTAGATTTTTGTCTCGGCGATGCCGTTAATGCCGCCGCCGAGGCGAAGGATGATCTCGTCAGCGAAACGGTGGGCGATGGCGCGGGCCGACTCTTCGCTGGCGGTGTCGGTATAGTGCTTGCCAAGGACCTGGGGGCTGGCGGCGTTGCCGGCATCGAAAAGCCAGGCATCGACGACGACCTTGCCGTTGACGCCTGAAAGCGAACCGAAGGCGACCATGGTGGCGCTGGCCGGTGCGGCAGACCACTGGGGAAGGCTTATCTCCTCAGGAGCCCCCGGAGTGGCTGGAGGAGCCATGCTCTTCGAGACCAGGTCGAAGATGCCGGCGTTACCTAGATCGGCGTAGAGGGTGGCGTCGAAGACGGCTTTGAGGGCCGGGGTTTGCGGGTCGGCGCCGGAGGGCTTGAAGTCGGCCGCGGCGATGCGGATGCGGTCGTTGCCGAGATTGGTGCCGGTGTGTACCCAGTCCTGGGCGCGCAATTGGGGAGCGGCGAACAAGAGCAACAGCAATAAAATAGGGGAACAAATGCGGTAAATGGCTTTCATGCGATAAATCGTCCTTCCAAGAACGGTTTGGAAAAGGCGCGAGATTTCTTGGTGCGAATTCGGCAAGTTGGCTCCCGCTGCGCGGGAATAGCGAGTCACCAAGTTAGCGGGACATTTGATTGGCATAGGCTTCTCGCCTCCGCCATTCGGCAATGCCGATGGAAGGCTAGTAGGTACAATCATAGGTCACGTCGAGCCATTGGTCGTTTGAATCTCTGGGCAGATCTCCAAATGTGTCAACACGTTGCGTGGCCAACATGCAGGACCGGTCGAGCGTGGGACTGCCGCTGGCGGTATTGACGCGAAATTCGGTTGGCACACCCTGGCGATTGACCTTGAAATAGATCTGGACCAAGGCTCCCTTGGGCGTACGTGGATCGACCTGGTAGCGATTCCAATTCTGGCTCACTTTCCGTTTGATGCCTTCCACGTACCAGGGGAAACGGGTTCCGAAGTCGCCGTTGGTTATGCTGACCGGCTGGTCGGCTGGCGAGGGCTGCGCGAAAGTGGAACGGGCCAGCTTGGAGCCTGCCTGTTCGCCGTATTGAATGCGGTCGTCGGGCTTGGGTGGCTGGACCTTGGCGGTCTTGACCTGTTTCTGTTTCTCCGGCTTCACTTCCTTGCCCTGGATGGGGATGGCCGTGTCGTCAATGGCCTGTTTGGCCTTGGGCGCAGGCGGCGCAGGGGCCGGACTGGGCTTCTCCGCGGGCAGGACGTTGTCGTTCTTGGGCTGGTCTGAAGGCAGGGGGATGGCGGCGGAGTCGAGCGAGACCTGGATGGCGCTGCCGGGGCCGGGTGCGCCCCAGTTGTGGTGCATGAGACCATTGAAGAATCCGAAGAAGAGGATGAGGCCGAAGAGCGCGGCGTGAAGGACGAGGGAGCCGGTGGCAGGCGCAGCGAGGGGGTCCTGCTTCATTGCGCGCTCGAGTTGTCCTCCGCCGTCTAAGACGCTATCCATCGGGTTACCTGAAAATCGGTCGAAAAACCAGGGGTTGAAGGGTACAGGCTTCAGCCCGTACTTTGAAACAAACTCTTTAATCTCAGCCTTTAGCCGCCGAGGGAATGTGAATCTGGAAAACTCCCTCAGGGGCTAAAGCCCGGCCTTTTCCGAGCATCAATGTACGGGCTAAAGCCCGTACCCTTCAGAATCTGTTCCCTCGGGGCACACGAAACGCATTTCATGTCAGTTACCCGGCGCCGGGGCGGCCTTGGCTTCCAGCGGCTGGGTGACGATGGAGACGTTTGTGATGCCGGCTTGCTTGACGGCGTCCATGAGCGAGGCGAATACGCCGAAGGGAACGGTCTCGTCGGCGCGAAGATAGATGATCTGTCGGGCAGGATCGGAGCCCTGCTGGTGGAGCTTCTGGCCGATGTCGTGAATGCCGATGAGCTTATCGCCGAGATAGACATCCTGGTTCTTGTCGATGGTGAGTACCAGGCGCTGCTCGGTGATCTCCTTGACGGTGCGAGTCTTGGGCACGGCGACCTCGATGCCGGACTGCAACACCGGGGCGGTGATCATGAAGATGATTAGGAGAACCAGGACCACGTCGACCAGCGGGGTGACGTTGATCTCCGCGAGAGTGGAGCGGGTTTGCCCGGTGCTACTTGTAAAGGCCACGTTCCACCTCCCGGGTGGGCTCGGGGCCTGGGGCGCCGGCAAGGCCAACAGCGCGCGCGGCCGGCACGGCTGCCCTCACCGGGATTTCTTCCAGCGAATTTAGCAACTCGCGGCAAAAGTCGTCGGTGGCGCCGGCAAACACACGGATGCGGGCGGTGAGCTGGTTGTAGGCGACCAGGGCGGGGATGGCAACAAAAAGGCCGGCGGCGGTGGTGATGAGGGCTTCAGAGATGCCGGGGGCTACGGCGCGGAGCGTGGCGGCGCCGGCGGTGCCAAGGCCGCGAAACGCGTCGATGATGCCGACGACGGTGCCGAAGAGACCGACGTAGACGGTGGTAGAGGCGATGGTGGCCAGGCCGGTCATGCGGCGTTCAAGGTTGGTGACGGCCTCGCTGGCGGCGGTTTGCGCGGAGCGCTCCAGGGGGGTGAGGTTGCGCGGCGGTCCGGAGCCGCCGGTCTGGCGCTTATAGGTCTCGTAGACATCCTCAAAGACCTGGGCCAGGGGGCTGGCCTTGCAGTCCGTGGCGAGGGCGGCGATTTCCTGCAGGCGCGAGGCTTTGCGAAAGGCGCGGATGAAGCGGCGCGTCTCCTTGGTGGCCTTGCTGAAGGCGGAGATCTTGCCCAGGATGATGGTCCATGAGTAGAGGCTGGCAAGCAGCAGGAGCACCAGCACGGCGGTAGCCACGGGGCCGATGTTGTTGAGCAATTCCATGATCGAGCCGGCCCCCGAAGACCCCGAGGGGGCGGCGCTGCTGTCAGCCTGGAAGATGACGAGGAAAGCCGCAATAAGAATCGTCATTCACCTCAATATCCACGGTATCAGACGGGCAGGCGGCTTCCAAGTTATCGATGTGGTGCAGGGCGCAAGTTTTGCGACCCTAAACCCGCGTGATCATGACGGATGTGGCCTTCATGAGCGCTGCCGCTGTTTGCCCCTTGCGCAACTGCATCTCCCGCGCCGCATCCGCGGTAATGATGGCTGTGATTCTCTGTTCGCCGATGGCCAAAACGACCTGAGCCAGAATACCCCTGGTCTTCACTTCGATGATGGTGCCGACCAGTTGGTTGCGCCCGCTGGTGGTGCGGAAGCGTTCGCGCGACTGGATGCGCTTCTTGACCGGCTCTGGTTTCGCGGGCACGGCGGAGAGAGGAGCTAAAGCGCTCTCGTGAATGCGGTGATGGCCGCCGGGGGTGCGAATGGTCTTCAGTGTTCCGGCAAGGATCCACTTCTTGATGGTGGCGTAGCTTACGCCAATGGCGGTTGCCGCCTCACGCGGCGTGTAGAGATGCTGCTCTTGTGCCATGGGCTCTCCTGTCGTGGCTTGGGGTCGTCGCATCCAAAGTATAGGCGCGCGTTTGGGGTTGGGAATATGCCAGTTTGCCGGCGGCCGGATTTCGCATGTCTCCGGATTCAGAAGCGAGCCGGCAAAGAAGCGCATAAATATAGGAAACTATATCGTATAGTATCGATTCATGAGAACCCTTACGACACCTGCGACCCTTGCGGGCCTGCTTGCCGCCGGCCTTCTCGCGCTTCCCCTTAACCTTCCTGCCCAACAGAAGCCGGAGAAGACTCCCGACCCCTGCGCGAGCGGCCACGAGTTCGCCACCACCGATTGCGCGCTGACCTGGCACGGCATCACGGTGTACGGCACGTATGACGCCGGCGTCGGCTGGGTCAGCCACGGCTTGCCGGAGAACGGCTATAACTATGAAGGCGAATCTCTGGTGAACCGAAACGGCTATCAACATCGATTCCTCATCGCGCCGAACAACCTGCAGCAGACGGGACTGGGCATCCGGGGTAAGGAAGAGTTTCTCCCTGGCTGGTCGGTTGTGTTCAACGCTTCAACGGGCATCAATCTGCAGTCGGGCCTGCTGGCCAACGCGTCGGCAACCCAGTTCATCAACAACGGCCTTCCCAGGAGCAGCTATTCGGAGGCCATCGACGGCGCGCGCGCGGGCCAACCCTTCAATGACGAATACTACGCCGGCGTATCGTCCAAGAATGTCGGCACGCTGACCTTCGGTCGTCAGCGCGCTCTCGGCACCGATGCGATGCTCCTTTACGATCCGGCCGGCGGCAGCTATGCCTTTTCGTACATCGGGTATAACGGCACCATGGCCGGCGGCGGCGACACCGAGGACACCCGGTGGGACGACGCTCTGAAATATCGCCTCACACATGGCCCGGTCCATTTCGGCGCGATGTATAAATTCGCCGATGGATCTGCCGGCTGCTTCTCGGCCTCCGCAGGCTGGACTGCGGCCAACTGCACGCCGGAAGCGGCGCATAACAACGCCTATGGATTCGACCTCGGCGGAAACGCCCGCAAGTTCTTCGCCGACGTCGTCTACCAGCATTACAACCAGGCGATCAGCGTATTGAACCCCTTGCTGGGGCCTCAGAGTCCGGCGGCTCCCTACCAGTCCACCACGGACAGCATCAATACAAACCAGATTTCCGGGGCCAATCTGATCGGAACCGCCAACACCGTCTATGGCATTGTGACCGACAACAATGCAGTGATGGCCGCCGCCAAGTATGCGACGGACCCGTTCAAGGTCTATGGCGGCTACGAATACATCTGGCAGAACAACCCCAAGAACCCGCTGGGCGTTGGCGCATCGGACCAGGGCGGATACATCATGAGCGGGGTCGAAGACAACAATCTCGATTCTGAAAAGTTGGTGCAGATCTGGTGGACAGGCGCGAAGTACACCTACCGTAGCAAAGCCGATGTCACTTTCGCCTGGTATCAACAGCGGCAGAACGATTTCCGGCTTCCGCCGACTTGCTCGGCCGCAGCGGGTTTCCGCGCGTCCTGCGCGGGCAGCCTCAACGAGGGGTCGCTCTATTTGGATTATCACTTCACCAAGCGTTTCGACTCGTTTGCCGGAGTTGCATACTCCTACGTGAAAGGCGGTCTGGCCATCGCCATTCCTCATGGCCCCGGCGTCCCTTATAAATCGGATAACAACTTTGCTCCGACAGTCGGTAGTCGCTTCAGCTTCTGATCCTGGGTCAGCTCGTTCGTGTTCTGGGCAGTTGGAGGATTTTCAGGCTCCAACCGCCCATTTTCTTTAGAGCCTATCCGGCAAATAGTAGCGCCGGTCGCCAGACCGGCTGTCCTGGCGGCTTCCTAGCCGCCAGATGCGGCATGTGCGGGTCTAGAGACCCGCACTACAGCCGCTCTGGAGAGCGGCGCTACGAAGTCTCTATTTGCAGATAAGTTTTTGATCTCGATCAGCCCTGAGGCGATGGGGAATTGGAAATAGCAGCGCCCATTCCGCAACTGGGTTCAGCGGAGATCGGATTGCCCGTGGCTGCATCCCTCGCCTAGTATGGTCCCAGTTCTCGATTGAGTCCCAATCTCGATTGACCCCAGAGGATCGCCCCAAGATGCTTGTTGAGCTGCGCGCGGAAAACTATGCGGTGATCGACCACGCCATTGCGGTGTTTGGGCCGGGGCTGAATCTGCTTACCGGGGAGACGGGCGCGGGGAAGTCGATCCTGGTGGATGCGCTGGCGCTGCTGATGGGCGGCAAAGCGTCGTCGGAAGTAGTCCGGCACGGGGCGGAAAAGGCCGTGGTGGCGTGCGTGTTTGAGGCTACGCCGGGCGCGGAGGCGATTCTCGAAGAGAACGGGATCGATGCAGAGGGCAACGACATCATTCTGCGGCGGGAGATTCTTTCCTCGGGCAAGGGCCGTGTGTTTGTGAACAACCAGCCGGCTACGGTTGCGGTACTGAAGGAGCTTGCACCGGAGCTGGCGCTGGTACACGCGCAGACCGAGACGCTGACCAGCTTCGACCAGGCGCAGCAGCGGATTCTGCTGGACCGGTTTGCGGGGATATCGACCGAAGCAGTCGGCGAGGCGTATGCACGCTGGCGCGCGGCTGAGGCCAGGCTGAATGAGCTGGTGGAAGGCGAGCAGGACCGGCTGCGCATGGTGGATTTGTGGAGCTATCAGCGCAAAGAGATTGATGCGGCGCATCTCGATGCTGGCGAGGACGAGGCGCTGGAGACGGAAAAGCGCGTGCTGGCGAACGCGGAAAAGCTTTACGCGGCGGCGATGGGGGCGTTTGAGCAACTGTACGAGGGCGGGTCGTCGGCGGAGGTGATGCTGCGGGCGGCCGTGCGCAATGTGGAAGAGCTCGCCCGCTATGACAGGAGGTTTGCGGAAGCCGCGCAGCAGTTGGAGTCGGCGCGTGCGACGGTGGGCGACGTGAGCGGGAGCCTGCGCGATTATGCGGAGGGGATCGACGCGTCTCCTGAACGGCTGGCGGAGATCGAGGACCGGCTGGCGGCGCTTGACCGGCTGAAACGCAAGTACGGCCATACGATGGCGGAAGTAATTGCGTTTGGCGAGGATGTTGCGCGAAAACTGGCGGAAGTTGAGGACAAGGACGAGATTCTGAAGATGCTTCGCGCCGATGTTGACGAGGCGGCTCGGGCTTATCGAACTGCTGCGAGCGCATTGCATGCCGAGCGCAAAGCCGCCGCGGCGAAGCTGGCCAAGCTTGCGGAGGGGCAGATCAACTCGCTGGCCATGAAGGTGCGGTTCGCGGTGGATGTGCGGGCCGGCGAAAAAGAGGCGGACTGGACGGCGTCCGGCTGGGACACGGTTGAGTACCGGATTGCAACCAATCCTGGAGAGCCGCTGAAGGCACTGGATGAGATTGCTTCAGGCGGCGAGATGAGCCGCGTGATGCTGGCGCTGAAGGTCAGCGTGGAAGAAGGCGCGGCCAAGCCGAAGAAGAAGTCGGCGACGCCGCGGACGCTGGTGTTCGACGAGATCGATATCGGGATTGGCGGGCGCGCGGCGGAGGCGGTAGGGCAGAAGCTGAAGGCACTGAGCCGCGGACAGCAGGTGCTGTGCGTGACGCACCTGCCGCAGATTGCGGCGTTTGCCGACCAGCATTTTCTGATCGATAAACGTGAGGTGGATGGGCGGACCAAGATGCAGGTGCGCCTTCTCGACGACCGCGCGCGCACCCACGAAGTGGCACGGATGCTGAGCGGGGCCAAGGTGACGGATACCAGCCTGCAGCACGCGGGGCAGATGATCGCGGGGAGTAGGTA
>JBEKFD010000034.1:0-27888 GCA_050013495.1 Occallatibacter sp.
GCTTTCCTGCCCGGTGGCGGATATTGCGGGGCTGACGCAACAAGCCGCGGAACAGGCTGCGGGCCTGCTCCGGCTTCCTCGCCTGGAAACACAAGTGAGCGATGCGGAGGAGGTGAAGAATCTTCCGCCGGATGTGCTTCAGGCATACAGCGAAGCCGAACAGTTGGCCAAGAGCCCCGATCATTCCGGATTGAAACAATCCATTCTCAGGTACCAGGATGCCCTTGAGTTGGATCCTCATTTTGCGGTTGGGTACGCCAAACTCGCGGTGGTATATGTCGAGCAGTATCTGATAACGCGCGAGCCTGCAAATATCGACCTGGCGGAAAAGAATGCGTCGAAAGCGCTTCAATACAATCCAAACTCTGCCATGGGTCTTATAAGTGAGGCGCTGTGCTTCTTATACTCTGGCAAGACCTCGGACGCCTTTGCCTACTTTGCAAAGGCTCTCAAAGTCGATCCTGGGAATCCCATGGTCCTAACCGCAAAGGCGGAAGCCATGTTGAATGCGGGCCGGCTTCCAGACGCTGAGCAGGTGTATCACGACATCGTCGCCGAAAGGCCAAATTATTGGCAGGCGTACAACAACCTTGGCGTTGCGCTCTCGCGTCAAGCCAGATACGAGGAGGCGGAGAAAGCATTCGCCGAGGCTTCGATGACGGCTCCAACTGTTGCCCTGCCGATGGCGAACCTGGGTGTGACTTACATCCAACTTGGCAAGCCACTCGAAGCTCGGAACAAACTCACAGAAAGTCTAAAGCGCGGCGCCAGTAAAGACACTTATCTCGCTCTCGGAGATCTGGACTTCGAGAGTAAGAACTACGATTCGGCGTTGAACTACTATCAGAAGGCAAGCGATATCGAGCCGAATTTTCACCTGATTCAGAGGAATATCGGCGATTGTTACGCGATGTTGGGCAACCACAAATTAGAAACTGAGAGCTACCGGAAGGCAGCAAACCTTATTTCAAACAGCTTGAGCGTGAATCCGCAGAATGGCTACGACTGGGCGAACCTCGCCTTCTACCACGCGAAGATTGGGAATGCAACCGGTGTCAAGGCTGATATCAGGAACGCCGAAATGCAGGGAGGACAGGATGTAGCATCTCGATTCATGATTGCTCAGGCTCTCGCTGTCCAGGGCAAGAAGGAGGATTCGTTAAAGCTCCTCCTGTGGTGCGTGGACAACGGGCTGTCACCCCAGGATGTGGATCTGGCTATCGATTTAAGAGACATTCAACGCGATCCCAGGTACCAGGCTCGCCTGAAGAGTCTATCGGATCGGAAGGCCTCATCGGGTTGAAACAACGCAGTATCCACCATCAAGAAAGGATAACAACTATGCGAAAACTGGCAGTCATTGCGGGATTGGCTGTGGCTTTTTTTCTTGGGATTCTCTTGGGCATTCGGTGGGACTGGTCTACCTGGTTGCAAACCAATACGGACTTGACCGTAACGACGGCGCCGCCGGTGCAATATGAAGTTGAGTCATACGGCCAAGCCAATCTCATGCTCAGCCCAGGCAACAAGCTCACCTTGGTCCGACCCGGAGATCCATACGACGATATCGCAATGTACTTCAAGGGCGGAAATTCACCTTGCAACGAGGGTGATGGAATCACAACATGCACAATCAAGGACGCGAAGGACCTCCAACCAGGGCCATATTTCTTTAGATGTGATTCAAATGACAAGAAGTACCGTTGCCCCGATCCCGGTATTCAGCCACAGACGACGGGACCATTTCAAAACGAGTATTCACTGCAAACCCTGTCGTATTCAAGGGATCTGGGTGATGTCCTTGCTCATGTCTTCGAGTCCAAGAATGGGCACCTGAAAGTTGAGACTAAACTCCAAGCGCAGCCTACGTCCGCGTCCAAGGGAATCGCGGAGCTGTCGGGGACAACACCCAAATTCGTTAAGACGACCGCC
This sequence comes from Occallatibacter sp., assembly GCA_050013495.1. Taxonomy (GTDB): domain Bacteria; phylum Acidobacteriota; class Terriglobia; order Terriglobales; family Acidobacteriaceae; genus Telmatobacter. The sequence continues at coordinate 1,933 of JBEKFD010000034.1, forward strand.
ACGTCAGCACAGTTTTCGGCGTACATTGTCTGCAATGCCCAAAACAGTACCGCCGAGATCGACCCCATTGACCCGCATGAACCCATGAATAACCAAATCCCAGTGCCCCAAGGCAGCACTCTTACGTGGATCGGTAACAGCCAATTCTCGGTAACCTTTAAGCCGGGAACCTATCCTTGCGGGTCGCAAACGGTTTCGAGCAATTTGATCGACGGAAGTTATCAGGCAATCTGTGCGGTGGACCCGGCGACGCCGGTGGCTGTCTATCACTACACGGGCCGATTCGGGGCGGGATGTCAGAAACCAACGATCGATGAAACCATCTCCGTCACCAAAGCAAACTGATGGTGAGGCGGCGATGTTTGTCTTGAGACGTCCTGATGCGCGTGGCATCTAACTGATGTGAGATTTCTTCCTCCCCACTTGCTTGAACAGCCAAAGCCGCGCCAGCGCCCATTCGCGGTTGGCGTTGCGGGTTGTCCGACGTTGATGATCGCTCGTTCACCCTGACCGAGGGCGTGCGGTTACGGCTCGAACTTGACTGGTACATAGACCTCGTAGCCATCGCGCTTGAGCTGGTCGGCGTTGCGGAGCACTTGCCCATCCATCTTGACGTTCTTGAAAAGGATGGGCGCCACATTTGAGCCCATCAGCTCGCCGGGGCGTGTAGCTTTGCCGAAGGTGCAGTTCTCGAAGACGAAGTTTGTCAGCGGGGCTTTGCCTCCGTCGATGTAGATGTGGCCGCCGTCGTTTTCGAAAGTGGTGTTCACAAATTTGAAGTCGTCCAGAGTAATGTCGTCGCTCGATCTTGCGCCCGAGGTGTATCCCTTGCCGGTGAAATAGGCGGGGGTGAGTTGAATCCAGACAGCGAACTTGTTCTGGTTGGCGACAAAGTGCACATCCTCAAAATGCAGGTGATGAATATTCGGCGCACCTCCATAGCCGATGGCGATGGATGCGGTATAGCTGTAAACCACAAATCCCTTCACCACGACGTCTTCGACGGTGGAGCGCTTGCCGCCGTAAAAGGCGAAGGTATCGTCCATGGTCATGGCGAAGCCGTCCTGGATTAGGATGTGCCTGCTGTTGCCGGTGAAGTCGTAGGCGTCGTCGTGGTACTGCTGCTTGCGATTGACGATCTTGATGTTGGTCGATGTGAACCCGTCGGTGTCGGTGACGGTGGTGGTCCAATAGGCGGAGCGCAGAAGCAACAGGCCCTGGAAGGAAATGTTGCGGCAGTGGTTGACGATGTAGCCCTTGATTCCCGGGCTGTGCGGATCGTTGACCAGACCCTCCTCGGATCGCGCCTTGCCGTCGCCGGTGTCGGGCTGGAAGTCGTGCCAGAGCCACGGGTAGCCTTCCATGTCTATGGCGCCGCGGCCCATCAGGCCGGCGTTTTCCACGTTGTTGAAGACGAAGAACGCTTTGAGCGGGCGTGTTCCGGCGGGCGCGGGCGGCGGGGGATAATCCGCGGCTCTGCGTGAGCCACGGATGAGGGCGTCGGCGTCGACGTAAAGCTTGACGTTACTCTGCATCAGAATCAAGCCGGACAAATAAATGCCGGCGGGAAAAAAGAGCACGCCGCCGTCGGGCCTGGCGGAAACGTCTCGAATCGCCTGGTTGATCTTTTCGGTTTCGAGGGTTTTGCCGGTGTTGTCGACCTGATAGTCCATGATGTTGACCACGTTCGGGTCGCCAAGTTTGGGCGGGTTCTTCTCCGCCGGCTCGGCAAAGAGCAGCAGGCCGGGGCTCTGGAAGGTTGGCTCTTCATTGAAAAAGATGACCAGGGATCGCGGTTGATCGAGATCAAAGCTTATGGTGTTGCCACTGATTCGCGGATGAATGCCGTAGGCGAGCGGCCGGATGGAACAGGTGACGATGTTGCGCTCGTTGACCAGCGAAGTAATGGTGACGCGCACATTGCCGGTCATGGCGAAGCTGGCGTGGTCCATCCATTGAAACTGGTTGTAGGTGGGCAGGCGATGCACGAATACGGGCTGGCCGTCGACGGTTACCTTGTAGGCCAGGCTGGCGGGCGCGCCAGGATAAGGCGGATACGGAGTGACGGAGGCCAATGCCGCGGGCAAGATGATGAAGAGCGGTGCGATCAGGCCTGCGAAACCTCTGGATGTCATCGTGATCGTCTCCTTGTGCGCATGGGCGCGCGTGGCGGTGCTGGTTCGGGTTGCGGGTCGCATCCATTGTACGTTCGACGAACGGCGCGATCGAAGGAGAAGGCATCGCCTGGGCGCTCCCAGCCAGGGAGGGACAAGGCCGCGGTTATCCTGTGCGGCGAGCAGTCTAACGGTGAGCCAGGTGAAAACGGATTGGGCCAAAGGCAGCGAGTTAGCCCACGCTTACGCGTGGTTAGCGAGTCAGCAGGTTAGCGGGTCCGAGGATCGCCCGACGGTCACTGCCAGTGGTGCGTGGTAGAAAGGTAAGTTGTGGGATCGGCGCGGGAGTCTCCGCCCAACCGACGATTCGCATTTGAAAACAGAATTGTAATGGAGATCCATGTCGAACCCCGTCAAAGTCCTGATTGTGGAAGATGAGCCGCACGCGTTGATGGGGCTGGCGGAGTTGATCTCCGGGTGGGGCTACCGGACGGAGACCGCGCGCGACGGCATGGAGGGATGGGAGAAGGCGCGCGCCTGGGATCCGGGGATTGTGGTGACCGACCTGAAGATGCCGCGCATGGACGGCATCGGTTTGCTGACCAAGCTGAAAGAAGAGGGCGCGGGCCTCAACGCGAACCTGGCCGTGGTGGTGTTGACTGCGATGGGTTCGATTGACCTGGCGGTGGATGCCATGAAGCTGGGCGCCTATGACTTTCTGCAGAAGCCGGTGGACGCGACCCGGCTGCGCACCATCCTGGCCAATGCTACGCGGCAGCGCGAGACGGAGATTGAGCTGGAAGTGGCGCGGCGGCGGCTGCGCGAAACCGGCGTGCTGGGCGGGCTGGTGGGCAATTCCAAGTCCATGCGCGAGATTTTCGGGCTGATCGAGCAGATTGCGTCGTCGAATGTGTCGGTGCTGATCACGGGCGAGAGCGGAACGGGTAAAGAACTGGTGGCGCGCACGCTGCATACGCTGAGCGCGCGCAAGTCGCGGCCCTTTGTAGCGGTAAATTGCGCGGCCATTCCGGAGACGCTGATCGAGAGCGAGATCTTCGGTCATGAGAAGGGCGCTTTTACGGGAGCCGTGGAGCGGCGTGCGGGCTGCTTCGAGCTGGCAACTGGCGGCACGCTGTTGCTGGACGAACTGGCGGAAATGCCGGCCGGTACACAAGCGAAGTTGCTGCGCGTTCTGGAAGAGCGCAAGCTGCGCCGGCTGGGAGCACGCACCGAGCAGGACGTGGACGTGCGCGTGCTGGCCGCCACCAATCGCGATCCCGACAAGGCAGTTGCCGAGGGGCAGCTGCGATCCGATCTCTACTACCGGCTGAATGTATTTCATATCGCCATGCCACCGCTGCGCCAGCACATGGAAGACCTGCCGGCGATGGCGGAGGTGATGATGGCGGAGATGAACCAGAAGCACAGCCGCAGAGTTTCCGGCGTGGCGTCGTCGATGCTGGACCGGATGATGGCCTACGATTGGCCTGGCAATGCGCGCGAGTTGCGCAACACGATGGAGCGAGCGGTGGTGCTTTGCCCGGATGGCGCACCGCTCGATGTGGGGCACCTTCCTCCTGGATTCGGCAAGTCGCATCAACATGTTGCGCCATCCGCCGATGCCAGTATTGTGGAGGTGCGCGTAGGATCGACGGTAGACGCGGTCGAGCGTGCGCTGATTGTTCGAACGCTCGAAGCGACGGGCCAGAACAAGACGCGCGCCGCCGAGATTCTGGGAGTGAGCCTGAAAACGCTGCACAACAAGCTGAAAGAATACAGCCGAAGGGCCGGCAACCCGCCGAGTTGAGCCATGCGCCTGAAGACCAAACTCGTTCTGGCAATTACCACCCTGGTGTTTCTCATTTCGGGGCTGCTGTCGCTGGTGTATGCATTTCAACTACTGCACTCCGCGGTGCAGCAGTCGTATGAAACCAATCGCATGGTTGCCAACCAGGTGCAACTGGCGGTTCGCAAGGCGCTGGAAACAGGGCTGAGCGATCAGACGGTTGACCCCAACAATCCAGCCGAACTGCGCAACCTGGCGGCTGAGGCGGTGCGCAACAATGCTGCCTTGCAGGCGGTGGTTGAATCGGTCAACCGCTATTCGCTCACGGTGTACGACATCAACATCGGCGACAGCCATTCGATCACGCTGCTCAGCACCAATCCCGACAACGAAGACAAGCCGCTGCCGGTTCGGCCTAATTACGAGCAGTTGCGCGACGCTAATCCGATCCAGTTGATGAAGCAGGTATTTGGCCAGCCCAAGGTGTTTGACGTGGTGGTTCCGCTGGAGCGCAATCACGAGCCGTTTGTGACGGTGCACGTGGGAGTGCGGACCACGCTGCTGCGCGCCTTCTACGCGCCGCGGCTTCAGGATGCGCTTGAACTGATGGGATTCGTGCTGGGAATGGCGCTGCTGGTGGCTTTTTTGCTCAGCAATTTCGCGCTTCGTCCCATGGAGCAGATCAGCCAGCAACTCGATCTTTTGAACGGGCCCAGCGAGACGGTCCAAGAGGAGGAAAAGACACGACGGAGGGACATGGCCGTCAGCGTTTCCCACAAGATTGAGCGTTTTGGTCAGCGCATGCGCAACGTCCAGGAGGTCTTTTCCGCGTTGAAGGAGAATCTGGATCAGATTCTCGGCAACCTGCAAGATGGAATCCTCCTATTTACAGGAGACGGGCGGGCGGTGCTGGTGTCAGAGGCCGCGGAGCGGTTTCTGAGCATGGAGCGAGACAACATGCTGGGCCTGCAAGCTAGGGAGATCTTTGACCGCTCTACGGTGCTTGGCCGGACTCTTTGTGAAGCCTTCGATGCCGGTGTGTCGCTCATTCAAGAAGAAGTGCTAACCGAGACGGGAAGACGGGTGCAGGCTTCGCTGGACTTCATCTTCGACGACAAGACGAACCAGGGGCTGGGCGCGCTGCTCACCCTGCACGATCTGGAATCTGCCGAGGCGATCGAGTCGGAGTTGGAGCTTTCACGGCGAATGGCGGCCATTGGCCGGCTCACTTCCGGCGTGGGGCATGAAGTGAAGAACCCGATCAACGCCATCGTGGTGCACGTTGAGCTGCTGAAGCACAAGTTGAGCGGCGCGGGCGTGCCCGCCACCCGCCATCTGGACATTATTGAGGCGGAGATCCATCGCCTGGACCGTGTGGTGCAGTTGCTGGTTGACTTCAGCAGGCCGGTGGAGTTGCGGCTGCGGGAGCAGGATCTGCGCGAGGTGATCGACGATGTGCTGGTGCTTTCGGCGGCCGAGCTTTCAACACACAATGTGACCCTGGAGAGCCAGATGCCCTCCAGGCCATTGATGGTGAATATCGATGCGGACCTGCTCAAGCAGGCGGCCCTGAATGTGATTCAGAATGGCGCCCAGGCCATGCCCGAGGGGGGGACGCTGCGGGTGGTCCTTGAGGAACAGCGCAAATTCGCCTTGCTGCGCATCGCCGACGAGGGGCCCGGCATCCCGGACGACATACGCGAGAAGATTTTCGACCTCTATTTCACCACGAAGGCCGGTGGCAGCGGCATCGGCCTGGCAATGACTTACCGGATTGTTCAGTTGCACTATGGAAGCATAGAAGTACAATCGAATCCAGGGCGGGGAACTGAATTTCTGTTGCGCATTCCACTCTCCGCGACGGATTGGGGTCGTCGGCATTTGCAGCCGGCAAGCGTAAACAACGAGGAAGGGCATTCAGGATGAACATGCGCGCCAGGAACGTTGCGTGGCTTCTGCCGTTTCTCCTGACTGGCTGCTTCCACTTCGGCAAGACACAAATACAGCAGGATCAGGTGCTTGCGCCGATCGCGAATCTGCCCAAGCCGCCGCTCGTCCATCCTGACCTTCCCGATGAAGCGCTCGTCATTCCCGACCAGCCGCTGGCGACAGACGCCGACATGGAGCAGGAACCGGTGCCGGCCGCTAGACACAGGAGGCCGGTCAAGCCGGTCCAGCAGGCTGCCAATACGCCGCCCGAGCCCGCGGAGACCCCAGGCGTCAGCGCCATCGGCCAGCTTTCTTCCGGGGAGCCCATGGATCTGCGCCTGGAAACCTCGGACTGGATCGCGGATACCGAGCGCGGGCTGAACGGTCTTAGACGCAGGCTGAGCGGACCGGAACAAAAAACGGCCGGCCAGATCAAGGAGTATCTGAGGCAAGCCAGGGAGGCATTGATCTCCGGCGATGTGGATGGGGCGCATACCCTGGCCGCCAAGGCCAAGGTGCTGCTGAGCGAACTGAACCAATAGACTGCGGTTCGAGACGCAAATTTCGAGACCTCTCAGGTCGAATCATCTCAACCGGATTCATGAAAAAGGCCGCCTCTCTTTCGACTTTACCCGGTAGAAAATACACGACGCTAAAAAAACTACATGGCAGCAGGCCTTCACGAGCCGGGCGGGCACAGCGCCACGGAATCCGGATGCACATATAAGTATAATAATATCAATAACATAGATTCCATGTCGTTGATCGGCTCGCTTTGGCACGCCTGTTGCTATCTCCTGGAGTGAGCGGATAGCACAGCTCACCTCGCAGATCCGCTTCGGACTGCGAAACAAGAGCGGCGAGGTAACCCAATTTTATGAAGAGCAAAATCACAAATTTGACCCCCTCTCCCAGCCAGCTCGCGGTATTTCTGCTGGCATCTGCAATTGGAATGCCCGCGCTGGCGCAGCAGGACCAGGCAAACGGGTCCCTTCAGAGCACACCTCCTTCAACGGCGCAACCTCAAACCTCCGCCTCGCCATCGATTACTCCCGGGAGGGAGGGGTTCTGGGGCCGCGTTAATCCCTGGGCGCGCAAGAAGTGGGTGAAAAAGCAGACCGACCCCATCAATGACCGGCTTACGGAACTTGACGGCCTCAACGCCAAGAATGCAAAGGATATTCAGGACGTCGACGGCCGGGCACAGGCGGGCATTCGCCAGGCGCAATCGGCTGCCGATGCGGCCAACCAGACTGCAACCGCAGCCGGGAACCAGGCCCAGCAGGCCAACATGACAGCGCAGGGCGCGGCCGGCCACGTGGACCAGTTGAACGGCACTGTGAATGGCCTGGACCAATACAAGCAGGTGACGGAAGCTGAAGTGAAATTCCGCGGCGGGCAGCCGATTCTTTCCGCCGACGCCAGGAAGCAGCTTGATGACCTGGCAACCACAGTGAGCGGTCAGCACGGCTACATCCTCGAGGTGGAAGCACATTCTCCGCTGGCGGGCAGCGCGGGCATTCAGAGTTCCGAGCGCCTGGCTGAAGCTGTCAAGCGGTACCTGGTAACAGATCACGACATTCCCGTCTACCGGATGCATGCGGTGGCTCTTGGAAACGCAATAGGCGCTGACGAAGCAAGCCAGGATGAAAATGGCAAGCCGCAGCGCGTGCGCATGAGCTCTGTACATGTTCGGTTGATGGAAAACAGTTTGGCGGCCCAGGGAGCCGCACCACCCCAGGGTGCTGCCTCCTCGACGGGTGCGGAGCGGCCATAAAGCCGCAGCCCTCCCCCCAAGGCGTTTTCGCCCCGACGGCCCCAGGCCGTTCGGCCGCCAATTAAGCTCTCACACGAGAGAACCAAGGCAACCTGGCCCCCGTTTATGACGGGGGCCGATTTTTGCCCTATGGATGGATTTTGGACCTCGCTAAGGCTTCGAGCAGCCGTCAGCAAGCATCGAAATTGATGGGCAGCGAATGAGAAATTGTTCTTTTCGAATATCGTGCCGGAACAATTGCAAGAACGGCATGAACTATTCGAAGTAATAGTCTTGAAAGGGCACGGCCGGGCACCCTCTGGGTGCCGTGCCGCGCATGAGGGTACACAAAGTTCGGCTTTTGGAGCGGATTTCGAATCTGTGTAGCCTAATTGGCATTGTGGAAGGTGGCTCTTTCTTGATGAAAAAGCCACTCTGGGACAATCGCCTCGGACACAGTAATTCGAAATCCGCTATAGCCGGCGAGGGGTGATTCTCTTGTGCGAGAGACTTCCCTAGAGGTTGAGACCCAACGAGATTGGAGCGGGATGCATTGGCAAGGCACCCCGACCCTGATGGGTTCCCCGGTGCCCGGCCGTGCCCTTTCAAGCCGGGATGCACGCTATTCCTTGTTTCATGCGATTGCCCGTACAGAACGCGCAACTAGCTGCATTTCGGCGTGTCAAACTGAATAGGACTGTTCGGGATATTGATTCGTCCCCTGCGATCCATGAGATACATAAACATACTGTTGCCTTGAATTTGGATTCAGCACGACAAGTCCTGTACCTTTGAAAGGGAGATTCGAGAATGAGTCTGAAGACCTTCGTTGTGGCGTTGTCGGTCGCCTCGGCAATGCCCCTGTTTTCCCAGGTCGTTCCATCGGCCACGGCCAAGCACTTGCAGCTCAAGATCGGCGCGGGCTTTTCCGATTACTACGGGGATTTGCCCAATGACACACTCATCGGTGGCGTTCTGTGGATCGACGCTGTGCCCCCGCACCTGCCGCGGGCCCTCTATGGACTAGGGCTGGAGATAGAAGCTCGAGACGTCCAAACCGCTCAGAATTCACCGAAGGAATATGGCGTTTTTCGTGAAGCAACGGTGGGCGGAGGGGTGACCTACACCTGGCATCACTATCGCACCTTCCGTCCCTACGCCAAGTTCATCGCGGACCTGGCAGGGCAGAACTTCAACGTCAGGCCCTATGCGTCATTCCATCACGAAAACCAGCTGGCCTACGCACCCGGAGGCGGCGTGGACTACGCGCTCACCCGCAATCTGTGGCTGCGCGGCGACTACGAATTCCAGATTTGGCCGGATCCATACGCCCGTCCCAATTGGTATCTTGACCCCGAGGGCTTCAGCGTCGGCTTGTTATGGGACTTCAGGCCCTTGCGCGGCCGTTGACGGCCAGCTTTGGACTCGTCCGGCTGCTATTCTCGTGCACGTGAAAAGGGCCGATCCCACCTGGGGATCGGCCCTTTTAGTTGGCTTGGTGTTTGATTGAAAATGCTCTCGGAGCTACTGTCCGGTGCCTTGGTTCGAGGCGGTTTGCGGTGCCTGGTCGCCGCCCATGTTGGTCAGGAGCTGGATTTCGACGCGGCGATTCTGCTTGCGGCCTTGCGCGGTTGTGTTGGGCGCCACTTCTTTGTCCTTGCCAATCCCGATCAGGTAAAAGCGATGCGCGGCAATGCCATATTTCGAAGCCAGATATTGCACCACCGCATCGGCGCGGCGCTGGCTGAGTTCATAGTTGTACTGCACCGGACCGGTTGAATCGGTTCCGCCGGTCACTTCGAGGATGTAGCTCTTCTGCGCGCCGAGTTGAGCCGCAAAGGCATCGAGCTGATCCCTGTCGTCCTTGGTCAAGACCGACTTGTCGAAGCCAAACGTCACAGAGACATTGGCCAGCGACTTGTAGTTGTCCAGGCCCTGCACCACGCCGTCTAGCGAATCGGCGCGATGGACCACATCAAGCGCGGCTGTTTGGGCATCGCCGGCCGCTTTCGTAGCCGATTGAGCGTTCTGGTTAGCCGAGTCAGCCGCGCCCTGAGCCTGCTTGATGCCCGCCTGCGCGCGATCATCCACGGCGTGAAGCTGCTGGTTGTTCGCTGCCGTCTTGGAGTCAAGTTGATCTGTGTGCTCCACCAGCGGAGTGGTCTGAGTGCGGACGTAGTTCTTGGTTGCGCAGCCGGTTGCGCCGAAGGCGACCAGTCCAACTGCCAATCCCAATGCATTCAATCGATATAGGCTCATCATTCGCTCCTTGGTTCATGCCATACTGCTCGCACCAGCGAATCAAGAAGCTGGTTGCCACGGCATTCCCCGATGTGTGGGTATCAGCATCTGTCGGTCCAAACACGGCTAAGTATGCAAGGCCATGAAAAGAGATAGCTTGAACAAGATTCGATGTGCACCGTCGAGTCTTCCGCACCGGCAATTTTTACGCGACCCTGTAAGGATTGCGTGCTATCGAGGCTGCGGTCCAGCCTGCGGGTACGTCAGCAGGGGGTTCATGCGGGCCAGGCACGGCAAGCAGGTTCACGACGAGTCCGGCCACAAACCGACGCGGTGTATATTTCTCCTTGGCGGAATGCAGCGGCGGAATCTAGGCCGATTACGGCGGACCGCAGGTTAATTGCGGCGGATCGCAGGTCAACCCGCATGGAGAAGAACGAGATGGCAGTCGAAGGTGAGGGAAACGGCAAACTGGCGGCGGATGAAGTTCTGTTGATCACCAGCGGGGATTTACGGCTTTCAGCCAACCAGGTTTGCTGGCCGGCGCAGCGCGATATGGAAGAGAAGTTAACCGCAGCCTTTGCGGAACAGGGCTTCAAGCTCATTCGTGCCCACGCTTACGACGAAAAGCTCAAGCATGGCTTCATCTCATCGCAAAGGGCGGGGATGGATGTTTTCATGGCCATCCATCCTGAAGCACGGCTGGTTTTTGCTACCGCTGCCTGGCAGTACAGCCACCATGTGCTGCCGGGGCTGCGCAGCCACAAGGGGCCGATTCTCACCGTCGCCAATTGGTCTGGCCAGTGGCCCGGCCTGGTGGGACTGCTGAACCTGAATGGCTCGCTGATCAAGGCAGGCACGGCGTTTTCGTCCATCTGGAGCAAGGACTTTACCGACGATTACTTTGTTGCCGGGTTGAGCGAATGGTTGAGCGAAGCGAAGATTTCGCACGACGTATCGCATGTGAAGCCGCTTGATCTTGCTCAACTGCCCGCCGAAAGCAGGGTCATGGGCGCGGCGCTGGCCGGCGAGTTGAAGCACCGCATGGCCATCATCGGCATCTTCGACGAAGGCTGCATGGGGATGTACAACGCCATCATTGACGACGAACTGCTGAACCGCGCGGGTATCTTCAAGGAGCGCCTGAGCCAGTCCGCGCTGGTTGCAAAGATGCGAACGGTGAGCGTGGCGGAAGCAAGGGCCGTCTATGACTGGCTGGTGGCGAAGGGGATGCGGTTCGCTTTCGGCAAGCACTCCGCGACCGAGCTCACGCTGGAGCAGGTGCTGGAGCAATGCAAGATGTACGTCGCGGCCGTGCGCATTGCCAAGGACTTTGGCTGCGATGCGATTGGCATTCAGTATCAGCAGGGACTGAAGGACATGACGCCCGCGTCGGACCTGGCCGAGGGGTTGCTGAACAATGCCGATCGGCCCCCGGTGTTTGCGGAGGGGAGCGATGAAGAGCTTTATGCCGGTGGCCCGCTGCCGCACTTCAACGAAGTGGACGAATGCGCGGGCGTGGATGAGCTGATTACGAATCGCTGCTGGACGGCGCTGGGGCTCGACCCCTCGACGACGCTGCACGATGTTCGCTGGGGCGAGCACTACAAAGGAAATGGGCTGAACGATTTTGTGTGGCTGTTGCAGATTTCCGGGGCGGCGCCAGCCAATCATTTTGTCGACGGGTACGCCGGTGCGCGCAGCGAGCGGCAGCCGGCTATGTACTTCCCGCTCGGCGGCGGATCGCTGAAAGGAATCGGCAAGCCGGGCGAAATTGTCTGGAGCCGCGTGTTTGTTGAGGGCGGCACACTGCATGTGGATATGGGTCGCGGGTCCGTGGTGTCGCTGCCCGCGGAGGAAACCGAGCGGCGCTGGCGCGAGACCACGCCGCCCTGGCCGATTGTGCATACGGTGCTGCATGGAGTGACGCAGAACCAGATGATGGCGCGGCATCGAGCCAATCACGTGAACATTGCCTATGCGCCGTCGGCGGAGATTGCCGGCAAGGCGCTGGCGACCAAGGCTGCCATGTTTGCAGAGCTGGGCGTTGCGGTGCATCTGTGCGGGGATGCGTTGAATGGCTGATGTAACCCTACCGGATCTGTAACAGGGCATAACTTCACAGGCTGCGGAAAAACTCGAATGAACGAGTTTTCTTGAGAGCTTTGTAACAGGGCTCGACTTCAGTCGTGCCGCACGCGCCGCAAAAATATCTGTGGGCTTCAGCCCCTGCGGCTTTCGCTCATTCCGGCACCGGTTCCCGCGGCAGAATTCCCATCTCGCGATAGATGGGCCGCAATTCGCGACGCAGGGCCCGCAACTGCGTCCAGAACCACGCCGCGCCCAGCAGCACGGCGGACCCGTTCGCGATCACCGTCCACGGCGCGCCCATGAGATGCGCCAGCGAACCGGCCAGCAAACTGCCGAAGGGCGCCATGCCCACGAAGGCCATGGTGTAGTAGCTCATGACGCGACCGCGCTTGTCTTCCGGAACCAGGGTCTGGATGATGGTGTTGCTGGCTGCGGCACACTGCATCATGCCCATTCCGGCGATGAGCACCATAATGGCCGATAGCCAGAAGACGCGCGAAAGGCCCATGCCGATCAGGCCCAGTCCAAAGACCGTGGCGGCCAACGGGATCATTCGCACCAGCCCGCGGACGGTCTTGCGCACGGCCAGGGACAAGGCCGAGATGAGCGCGCCCACACCCATGGCGCCCATGAGGAAGCCCAGCGTGTGCGGGCCGCCGTGCAAGACCTTGGCAGCGAAGATCGGCATCAGAACCACAAATGGCATGCCCATCAGGCTTACCACGGCGAACAACAGCAGGATGGTGCGGATGGGCAGGAAGCCGGAAACATACGTCCATCCTTCCTTCATATCGGTGAACGTCGAATTTACCTTGCGGGCCACCGCGGGGATGTGCAACTGCATCAGCAGCAGCGATGCAATCACGGCGATGTAGCTGATGCCGTCGATGAGAAAGCACCAGCCTTCGCTGGAGACCGCAATCAGCATGCCGGCCAGCGACGGGCCAACCAGGCGCGCCATGTTTACCATGGAGGAGTTGATGGCGATGGCGTTCTGAAGGTCGCGGCGGTCCTCGACCATTTGCACCATGAAAGATTGGCGGCCGGGCATATCGAAGGCGTTGATGATCCCCTGCATCACGCTCAGGGCCAACACCCAGTGGATGGTGACCAGGTGCGAGAGCGTGAGCGCAGCCAGCGCGAGCGACTGGATCATGGATAGGATTTGGGTCCAGACAAGCACCTGGCGGCGATCGAGGCGGTCAACCCAGACGCCGGCGAAGGGCGCGAAGATAAACGTTGGAATCTGGCCCGCGAAGCTGACTGTGCCAAGCAATAGCGCGGAGCCGGTAAGCCGGTAAACCAGCCAACTGGTGGCCACGCGCGTCATCCATGTGCCGATCAGCGAGTTGCTCTGTCCGCCGAAGAAGAGGCGGAAGTTGCGATGGCGCAAGGCGCGCCATGCGTAAGAGGAGCCGCTGAAAATCTGCGGATCGGAAGGTGCTGGAACAGCGGCCTTTTCAGCGTCCGGTGTCTGTTCAGGTCCGCTCAGAATGGTCCCTTAATACAACCTGAAATTTACTTCGATTGTGACGCGCGCGGCTACAGGTTGACCGTCGCGCATCGCGGGCGTGAATCGATATTGCGAGACGCATTCGACAGCCTTTTCATCCAGGCCGTAGCCGAGCGACTTTTCGACGCGGAAGTCGATGGGGTTGCCCTCTTCGTTCACCAGGGCCGAAACGAGCACCACGCCTTGAATTCTCTTGCGCCGCGCTTCGTCTGAATACTCCGGGTTCGCAAAGTTGATTGGCCGTGGAGGCATAACACCGTTGCGCATCTGAAGCGGATCATTTTGCCACGCCTGTGTGCGATTTGCGAACTGCGCGCTGCGAGCAATAATCCTCGGAATCGGCGTCGCAAGATGGAAGAAGGGAACCCGGACCTGAATCAGCACCGGAACCGGCTTGCCGTTCAGGGTAGCGGGTTGAAACTGGGACTCCTTCACTGCCGCGACGGCCTTTTCATCGAACGGGCCTGCATTGGGATTGGCTACGTGAACGCTGGTTGCATTGCCGTCTACGCCGACGACCACGGAGAGAATGCAGACGTGAGGGCGATCGGTCTCAAGAGCTTCCGGCGGGTAGTGCGCGGGCACGGCAACGATCAGCTCCGGCGGCGCAATGCCGGGACCGAGGCGATAAACGCCGTCCGCGTCCGGAGTATTCGGTTGCTGGCTGGGTGTTTGCTGCGCGGCGGGGTTGGGAACGGCGGCGGCCTGACCGGCGGGCAGCGGCTTGATTGCAAGCGGGCCTTGATCTGTTTGCGGCGCTAACTCCTGCTGCGCCCATGCTGTTCCGGCGGCGAGCATCAGCAGCGCAGGGAACAAGATTGTCATTCGCATGTGCACCTCCCGGATCGACCCCGATTGCAACCACTTTAGCACACGATGCCGAGTTCGCGGAGCAGAAAGGCATAGTCGAAGGCGATCTCTTTCAGATAGTCGTAGCGGCCGCTTGCGCCGCCGTGGCCGGCCTGCATGTTGGTAACTAACAGTAAAGGGTTGTTATCGGTTTTGAGAGTGCGAAGCTTTGCTACATACTTGGCAGGCTCCCAATACATGACCTGGCTATCATGCAGAGATGTCTTGACTAACATGGCCGGATAACTAGCTGCCTTCAAGTTATCGTATGGCGAGTAACTCAGCATGTAGTGAAAGTAATCGAAGTTATTGGGGTCGCCCCATTCCTCGTATTCGGGAACGGTAAGCGGAAGGGTGGCATCGAGCATGGTGTTCATCACGTCGACGAAAGGAACGTGGGAGAGGACGGCGTGGAATAAATCGGGGCGGAGGTTGACGACCGCGCCCATGAGCAGTCCGCCTGCGGAGCCGCCTTCGATGGCTACCCGAGCGGGGTCGCCGTAGCCGGTTGCGGTGAGGTGCTCGACGGCGGCAATGAAGTCGGTGAAGGTATTTCGCTTGACAAGCATTTTGCCGGCGTCGTGCCAGGGTTTGCCGAGATCGCCGCCGCCGCGGATGTGTGCGTAAGCCATGACCACGCCGCGGTTGAGCAGGCTGAGGCGATTCGAACTGAAGCCCAGTGGCAGCGAATAGCCATATGAACCGTATCCGTAGACATAAAGGGGATTGCGGCCGGGCTCGCGCTTGTCTTTTCGGTAGACCAGTGAGACGGGCACCTTGACGCCGTCGGGCGCGGTGGCTTGAATCCGCTCGCTGGCGTAGAGGGTGCGGTCGAATCCGCCTGGAATTTCAAGCTGCTTGAGCAGCGTGGATGTGCTCGTGGTTGTGTCGTACTCATAGACTGAGGCGGGTGTGACCAGCGACTGGTAGGCGTAGCGAAACGTGGTGGTTTCGAAAATGCGGTTGACGTGCGGATGGGCGCTGTAAGCCGGCTCGGGGAAGGCGATCTCGGCGGTGAGCGCGGCTTCGGGCGAGTCGCCGTTGAAGCGCCAGATGCGCAGGCGGGGCAAGCCGTCTTCGCGCTCGCAGGCTACGAAGAAGTTTGCGAAGAGGTCCACATCTTCGAGCATGATGTTGTCGCGGTGGGAAATGCGCTCGGTCCAGTTCTCGCGGCCCGACGTGGCGACGGGAGCGGTCACAAGGCGGAAGTTTCTGCCCGCGTCGTTGCTGCGGATGAACCAAAGGCCGTTGCGATGATCGACGGAGTATTCGTGCTCGTCCTGGCGCTGGCTGATGACGGTGAAAGCGCCGGTGGGATTGTCGGCGGCGAGAAACCGGGACTCGGTGGTGATGTGGCTCGCCGATTCCAAGATCAGGTAACGGCCGTCGCGGGTGCGGCCGGCGACGAGATTGAAGCGCTCGTCGTCATCCTGAAAAACCAGCGCGTCGCCGGAATGAGGCGTGCCTCGGGTGTGGCGCCATAGCTGGTATTGGCGCTTCTGCTCTTCGTCTTCGACGGTGTAAAAGAGCATCCGATTGTCGGCGGCCCAGACGACGGAGCCGACGCGCTCCACTTCACCCGCGAGGGTCTCGCCGGTGGCCAGGTCCTTGATGTGCAGGGTGTATTGGCGGAAACCGGTGGTGTCGGTGGTGTAGGCCAGCCAGCGGCCGTCGTCGGTGATGTCGGTGGCGCCGATGGCGAAGAAGGCATGGCCTTGGGCGAGTTGGTTGCCGTCGAGGATGACTTGTTCCGAGGAGTCGGAGTCGGGGTCGGGTTGAGTGATGTTGTCTCCCACCGTTTCCGCTGCAGGACGCGGAAAGGATCGGGCACCCGGCGTCATGTTTTCCGAAGCACTCTTGCGGCAATGAATGGAGTATTGCTGCCCCTCCTCGGTACGGGTGTAGTACCACCAGTCTCCGTCGCGGAAGGGAACGGAGACGTCGGTCTGCTTTACATGCGAGAGCATCTCCTGGTAAAGCTCATCCCGGAGGCCCCCCAAGGGGGCCATGCAGGCTTCAGCGTAGGCGTTTTCGGCTTCAAGATACGCCGTGACCTCGGGATTCTGCTTGTCGCGGAGCCAAGTGTAGTCGTCGGTTAGGACGACGCCGTGGAGCTTGGTTTCGGTGTGGATCTGGCGGGCGATGGGGAGATCTGGGAGCGGGGGCTTTGTCATTGCAATTCCAGTTTAGTGGGGGGACCTTAACGCGTGGACCGGATATCGAGGTTTCCCAGGCCTCAAAGGAACTTTTGGGTGGGTGCCCGCGTACAATTGAGAGCGATGAAAGGCTATTGCCGCCGCACTTCGAACGTTTTCCGGCTGCTGCTCGCCGTCTCTGTGGTTTTTTCTACTGCGGCGCTGACGGCACAATCGGTCGACAAACTTCCCAAGCCCGCAGATTATGTAAGCGATTTGGCCCACGTGCTTTCGCCGGAGGCCGTAGCCAGGCTGGATCGCATCTGCACCCAACTCGACCACTCGCAGGCCAATTCCCAGATTGCCGTGGTGACCGTCCAGACCTTGGACGGGGAAGACGCGGCGGAGTATGCCAACCAGCTTGAAGACAAATGGAAGATAGGGCGCAAGGGGTCTGATCGCGGCGTACTGATTCTGCTGGCGGTGGGCGACCACAAGCGCCGCATTGAAGTGGGCTACGGCCTGGAAGGGATTCTGCCCGACGCCAAGCTGGGTGACATTGGGCGGGAGATGGTTCCCGACCTGCGGGCGAACGACTTTGACGGCGCCGTAACGCTTGCGGTGGACGAGATTGCGCAGACCATTGCCGCCGATGCCAAGGTAACGCTGGATGAAGAGCCGGCTTTGGCTGCGCGGCCCATGCCGCAGCGGCACAGCGCTTCTGCTGGAAAAATCATTCTGATCATCATTCTGCTGATGTTCTTCGGCGGATTCTCCCTGCTGCGCCTGCTGGCGAGCTTTGGCCTGCTGTTTGGCGGTTGGGGACGTGGGCCGGGGATTGGCGGAGGCGGCTGGGGTGGTGGTGGATTTGGCGGTGGGGGTTTTGGTGGCGGCGGTGGTGGCGGAGGCGGCTTCGGCGGGTTTGGCGGTGGCAGTTTTGGCGGCGGCGGCGCCGGGGGTAGCTGGTAAGCAGCATTTTTTGAAAGGGGCTCGCTGCGGCGGGCCGGAGGACAAGGAGAGGTTATGGGCAAGGGATTGATGGCGTTTTTGGGACTCTTGGGGCTCTTGGTTTTGGGCGTTTGTATGGCGGGCTGCAGCTTTGTGAGCTCCAGAAACACGATGGTCCAGAAGGATCAGACAGTTAAAAGCATGTGGTCGGAGGTCGATGTGCAGTTGGAGCGGCGCGCCGACCTGATCCCCAACCTGGTGGAGACGGTGAAGGGATTCACCAAGGAAGAGAGCACGGTTTTTGGCGATATCGCCAATGCGCGGGCCGGCATGCTGAATGCACAGGGACCGGCGGCCAAGATCGCGGCCAACGGGCAACTGGATGGAGCAATCGGTCGCCTTCTGCTGCTCACGGAAAACTACCCGCAGTTGCGGTCGAGCGAGCAGTTCATGCGCTTGCAGGACGAGCTATCCGGGACGGAAAACCGCATCGGCGTGGCGCGTAAACGCTATAACGACGCGATTCAGGATTACAACACGTACATCCTTCAGTTTCCCAATAACATCTGGGCGGGCATGTCCGGTTTCAAGGAGAACGACGCGTATTTCAAGGCCAGCGAAAGCGCCCGGGCGGTGCCGGGGGTGAAGTTCTAGAACAAGGCGTTCCTCGGTCTCCCACCTATCGTGCTAAGAACGCACAGTGGATGGGGCAAGGCATCGAGCATCCAGGCAACAAAGGCCATCCGCCTTGGCGGATGGCCTTTCAATTTGGGCTCGGCGGGGGGACGAGCCGATGTTGGCTACTTGTAGGAGGCGATGGCGCTTGCCTCGTCGTCGTAGACATCGAAGACGGTGTAGAGCTTGGTGAGTTGCAGCAGATCGTGAACCTTCTTGGTGAGCTTCAGCAGCTTGAGCGAGGCGCCCTGATTCTTGGAAGTGGTGTAGGCGCTTACCAGCTCGCCCAACCCGGAGCTGTCAATATAGTTCACGTCGCCCAGATTCAGCAGAATGCTCTTCGAGCCCTTGCTGATCAGGTCGCGAATGGCATCGCGCAACTGGACGCTGCCCTCGCCCAGAGTGATCCGCCCGCTGAGGTCCAGAACTGTTACACCGTCCACTTCACGGGAATGGATAGTAAGTGCCACGGAAATTCCTCCTTCGTTTGGTAGTTCGGTTATAGCACCTTTGCCAGCAGGAGTGGCAAGAAGCCTGGTCTGCCGATTCGTCGGATGGGAGGTCTACTTACCGTCCGCAGCCCACGACCGCCGCGCAAGTACGTTCAAGTTTTTTCGCCCGCCGGCGCCAAGTGCTTTACCAGTGTCAACTCGGTTCCGGGATTCAGTTGTCGAAAGTGTACCTCATCCATGAAGGAGCGAATGAGGAAGATGCCGCGGCCGGTGCCGCGCAGTAGGTTTTCCGGGGCAAGTGGGTCGGGAAGATGGTCCGGGTCGAGCCCTTTGCCCTGGTCGGCGATGGAGATCACCAGATCGGCGCCGGTGTTTTCAAGGCTTACGTCGATCTTCTTTGCAGGATCGTATTCATTGCCATGAAGCACGGCGTTTACCGCGGCTTCGCGGACGGCCATGCCAAACCGGAAGCGCTCATCCTCGTCCAGGCCTGCCTCTTCGGCCAGCTTGTCCGCGGCTGCCTCCACCTCGCTGACACTTTCCATGGTGGAACTCAGCGAGAAACTCGTTCGTCCTTCCCTGGGTGCGCTCACCGGGTTCGTATCCGCCTCTTCCGGAACGGTATGGGAAACAACGCCCTTCCGCGCCTCAGCAACCTTGCTGGCAAGTTTCGTTGCTCAAGGCAATTGTGTCAAGCAGGCGTATGGAGAGGCCGGTTTCACCCTGCCCGCCGGACGCTTGCGCAACGCGATTCGTTTGAAATTGAGCCTGCCTGGCGCGTCGTTCCTTAACCAGTAGGATGCGCACCGGGCGCAAACCGGCGGCAAAGGAATAAACTCACCTCATGCAGCCTCGCACCACAGCCCGCGTCAGCCTGACCGCGCTGCTCGGCACCCCGGTGACCGATGCGCAAGGCCACCTGCGCGGACGGTTGAAGGACATTGCCGTGGCGACCGGGCCGGACGCGGGCAAGGTGGCTGGCCTGGTGCTCAAGACCCGCGCCGGGTTGTGTATCGTGCCCTCCCAGGACGTGATGGAGACGCCCGCGGGGACGCTCGAATTGCGCACCGCCGGAGCCATGGTTCCGCTGAAGGACGATGGCAACTACCTCTATTTGCAGCAGGACCTGATGGACCGGCAGATCATCGACATTCACGGGCGCAAGGTGGTGCGCGTGAACGACGTGGACCTGGAGTGGATGGGGCGTGGGGCCGCGCATCTGCTGCGGGTGGCCGAGGTCGAGGTGGGGCTGCGTGGGGCCTTCCGCAGGATTTTCAAAGGTGTTTTGCCGCGCGCGGCGTTGGAGACCCTCTCGCGCAAATTTGGCGCAAGCGGCATTCCATGGCAGTTTGTGGATGTGATCGAAGTGGATCCGGCTCGGCGCGTGAAGCTGCGCATCGAATACGAGCGGCTGGCCGAGATGCACCCCTCCGACCTGGCCGAGATTCTCGAGGATCTGGCGCCGGCCGAGCGCGAGGCAGTGTTTACCTCGCTGGATGAAGAAGTGGCTGCGGAGACCCTGGAAGAGGTGGATCCCAAGCTGCAGAAGGCGCTGCTGGAAAAGTTGGACGAGGAGCGGATTGCCGACATCGTGGAGGAGATGGACCCCGGCGCGGCGGCCGACCTGCTGGCCGAGCTGCCGGAGGAGCAGTCGGACGCCATCCTGGAAGAGATGGAGCCGGAAGAGCGGCAAGAGGTGGAAGAACTGCTGGAGTTCGACGAGAACTCGGCGGCCGGCTGCATGACGACGGACTTCATTTCATTGGGGATGCAGGCGACGGTGTCGCAGGCGGTGCAAGCATTGCGCAGTTTCGACGGCGACCCGGAGAGCGTGACGGAGATCTATCTGCTGGACGAGAAGCGGGTGTTGCGCGGAGCCATTCCCCTGGCGCGGGTGGTGATGGCGCAGCCGGAAGCGCGACTGGCCGTGCTGGCCGAGCCGAGAGTACTCTCCTGCCCGGCCGATCTGAAACAGATCGAGCTGGCTGAGCTGTTCGACAAGTACAACCTGCATGCACTGCCGGTGATCGACACGCAAGGACGGATGGTGGGGGTGGTGCAGGCTGACCAGGTGATCAGCTTCCTGCGCGAGAAGCTGTAGGGAGCTTGGAACTGCACGCGAGAGACAGGTGTATATCGGCCCAGTCGACGTTCTTAGGCCAAACTGCGGCAAATAAATACCGCAGTGAGCACTTTTCTGACCAAAAGTGAACATGTCAGTTTCATTCTTTCGAGTATTCTGCGAGAAAGTGGTTGGCATTTACCGGACTTGTGAAAGAATCCAGAGATGATCCAGTTCCCCAAAATTATCCAGGGCGGCATGGGCGTGGGCGTTTCCAACTGGAGCTTGGCGCAGACTGTGTCCAAACTCGGCCAGCTCGGGGTGGTCTCCGGGACGGCCCTCGATCAGCTGTTTGTGCGCCGGCTCGCGGATGGAGACGAGGGTGGATACCTGAAGCGCGGAGTGGATGCATTTCCGTTTCCGGAGATGGCAAAACGCATCTGGAATGAGTACTTTGTCCCCGGTGGCAAACCCGAGACGGCACCCTATCCGAACGTCCCCATGCACCAGCGGAACAGCCCGAGGAAGCTGGTTGAACTGTGCATGGTGAGCAATTTCGTCGAGGTGTTTCTGGCCAAGTACGGCCACAATAATCCGGTGGGGATCAATTTTCTTGAAAAAGTGCAGATGCCGCACCTGGCTTCGATCTACGGTGCCATGCTGGCCGGTGTGGGCTACGTTTTGATGGGCGCCGGCATCCCGCTGCACATTCCCGGCGTGCTGGACGCCTTTGCGGCGCACCACATGGCTGAATACAAGCTGCAGGTGACGGGCGCGGCGGTGGGTCAGGATACCCAGATGCGCCTGGATGCAGCTGACTACATAGAGGGGCCTCTTCCTGTACTGCGGAGGCCGCGCTTCCTGGCCATCGTTTCTTCGAACACTCTGGCCACAACCATGCTGAGGCGCGCCAGCGGGCGCGTGGATGGTTTGGTCATCGAGACCCCGACGGCCGGCGGACACAATGCGCCGCCTCGCGGCAAGCTGCAGTTGAATGCGGCGGGAGAACCGGTGTACGGGGAACGGGACCAAGTCAACATAGCAGAGTTGCGCGCGCTGGGGGTTCCGTTCTGGCTGGCCGGTGGATATGGAAATGCGGAGAAGCTTCGAGAAGCTGTCGAACACGGCGCCGCGGGCATCCAAGTGGGTACAGCTTTCGCCTTCTCCCGTGAATCGGGCATGCGGGCTGACCTGAAGAAGGCTCTCATGGCTAAGGCCAAGGTGGGCGAGGGCGAGGTTTTCACCGATCCGCTGGCCTCGCCGACCGGTTTCCCCTTTAAAGTTGCGCAGTTGGAAGGGACTTCCTCCGCGTTCCAGATCTACCAGGAGCGCAAGCGGGTGTGCGATCTGGGCTACCTGAGGGAGCCGTACGCCGCTTCTGAAGGAAGCATCGGTTATCGCTGCTCCGCCGAACCTGTGGCGAACTATGTGGCCAAGGGCGGCAAGGTCGAGGATACTGTGGGCCGCAAGTGCCTGTGCAACGCCTTGATGGCCAACATTGGCCACGGGCAGGTGCGCAAGGACGGTGTGGTTGAGCTCCCCCTGGTGACTACGGGCGACGACCTGAACACCATTGCGCAGTTCCTGGCGCCGGGGCAGGATTCCTACGGCGCAGCAGACGTGGTTCGGTCGTTGCTGAGCAGGCTGCCCGTGGAATCGGAAGTCAAGGCTGAGAGTGGACTTCTGGTGACCGCCTAGCTGGCCGCTGGCGGCTGGGCTCCCGGACCGCCGACGCGAAAGATCTTCGGAACTCGATCTGCCGGGGCCGGCAGCGCAGGGAACTGTACGTGCGGCTCGGTCTGGTACCAGTAGGCCGTCGAATAGTAATTATC
Organism: Occallatibacter sp.; assembly: GCA_050013495.1. Classification (GTDB taxonomy): domain Bacteria; phylum Acidobacteriota; class Terriglobia; order Terriglobales; family Acidobacteriaceae; genus Telmatobacter. The sequence goes on from JBEKFD010000034.1 coordinate 24,316, forward strand.
TGAGCGGTGGTTGGCGTGGCCATGCTCAATGGTCACCCGGATCGACTTTTCGAAGGTGATGGGGCTCTCGATGTGCCAGCGGTAGAGGCAATAGCGGCCCCCGATCCGCTCGCTGGGATCGGAAATGAGCGGCGCGCCGTTGTGCTCATATGCAAACGCCTTCCCGCCAAAATCCCAGGCTCCGTTGTAGTAGTCTTCGCTTCCGGTGCCGTTGATGGTGGGTAGCGCATCGCCGTCGATGAAAATCATGTCGTCGCCTTCGCCGAACCATCCGTCCTGGTTCTGCTCTACGGCATGAGTGACCCCCACAAAATGGCCTCGGCCGGTGGCTTCGAGGAAGACGTAATTTCCCGCGCCGTCGAGGTTCTTCTTGTCGCCCACCGGGTCATCCCAATTGTTCTTCCAATTGTCGGACCAGCCCTTGCAGGGGGCAGCCTGGCGATACTGCGCGTGGAAGCGCGCTACGTCGGCGGGAAGTGCCGGCAGGGTGACGTAATCGACAGCGAAGTACAGATTGTCGGTTCGGACTTTTCCTTCATTGGTCAAAGTGAGGCGTGCTGCGCTCGAAAACGGCATCTGAAAATAAGCATTCAATGCCTTGATGGGCGCGACTGCCAGCAGGGCCGACTGGTAGGTGAAGTACTCGCCGAGGCCGAGACCGTAGAAGTCGCCGATCGGGACCTCAACCGAGGGGGAGGATTCACCATCCCACCAGGCTCGCAGGACGAGATTCTTGAGGTGGTGCTGATCCTGCGAGTTGATGGTGAACCAGATGTGCGTGACGACGCCTGCTCCGGTTGCATCGAGAAGCGTAGCCTCGGCTCCCGCATCGACCTTGACCGCGTCTCCATTGCCGCCGGTACGGTCCCAGCTTGAGGAGCGCCGCGTCTTGTAGTTGCGCAGCCGAGCCTGGGCTATGAGCTCTTCGGGAAAGGACGGGGGTCCGAGCGCGCCTTCGGCGGGAGATGCACTGGCGGCCACGGTGGCGCCGTTCAGTCCCAGCAGGGCGGCAGCCGAGACCATGCCTCCCAGAAGTTTGCGCCGCGCCGGCGAGCTTTCACTTGAATTGGAAGAGTGCATACAAAACGGCCTCCTGGCAGTCGAGGGTTGAAAGCGTTTTGTAGTCTTGTTTGCCGGGGGCTGTCAAGCCAAGGCTTGAAACTCGGCGTTGCGCGAAGCTCAGCAATAGCCCAGGAGCGAGAGGACATCCGCTGCTTCGGCGAGAGGGAAGTCCTCTGTCGACTCGCAACGGGAGCAGATGGCGAGAACATTTTGCGAATACTCCGACACGATCTGCAGATCCTCTCTGGCGGCAATCGAGCCCTGAATCAAATTGGCGGCATCGGCGAAGGAGTCGGGGTGACTGGGCTTCCGATGGTCCTGCCAGGCCAGTTCCACGCCGCCGCTTTCCGTCAGCGTGAGCAAGCGCAGAAAGTTGCGCGCATGTTTGGCCTCCAATCGTGTATTCGCGACGAGGTCCATGCAAAGCCTTGCGGTCCGGGCCAGCACGTCTTCAATCGAGATCATGCGCATCGTCTCGCCGCAAAGGTCAATGGATATTGCGCGGGCTGTGGTAGCGCCACAGGCGCGGAAGATGTCGATTCGAATCCCCATCGCGGGATCGACGCACTGCATCAGCGTCTTTCCCGGCAGATCGTGCGGATGGACATGGCGGAACAACAGGTCTGCGGACAGGGTTGGCGGAATTTCATCGAACCTGTCCACGAGGAAGTCGATGTCATTCAGCGGGCGGGTCTGCGCAGCAAGGCCGAGGCACACGCAGTGCAGTTCGGCCGCCAGGCCGCCAGCGTGCACCAACGGTGCAATTGAATGGCGGCGAAGCATCGCGAGCGTTCGAGCGGCTCGATCTGCGTCGGCAGGTGAAAGAAATGGAGTGAGGTCCATCGGGTTGCTCCGCGGCTCGAGTTCGGTCCGATCAGCGCCTTGGGCCTCGATTACCTTCCGCGAAATAGTCGTCTATACCCTTTTGCCAATCCTTGCCGGCCGTCTTGTCGCCTTCGCTCATGGCGGCCACATGCTCATTGCCCTCGGGAGTGAGTGCTGTGCGCGTGTAGACCACGTTGACACCTGTCGAGTCCGGATTCACCGGCTTGAAGCGCACATCGATGACGGTGACCATTAGATCGGGCAGGAAATAAACGTACTGGAAGTGGCGCGCATCCACATCGAAGAGCGTGTTGATCCAGACGGCTTTGTAGGGCCCATGTTGAATGGTGAAGACGGCGCCCTCGATGTCAGCGGCGGGTTGAGGATGGATGAACTCCGGGTTCCAGTGCTTGCCTGCCCAGGCTCGTTCTCCTTCAGGACCGAACAGCAGCGCGGTCTTCTCATAGGATGCATGCACCATTAGGTCGAAGCTGGTGCTGACATGCATCAGAGCTTCGGACGGTGCGATTGAAGTCTGGGACATTGCCGGCAGGGCACTTGCCGCCATGCCAACGAGCAGAAGTATGGATTTCATTTTTTGCGCTCCTTCAGGTTGTGGCTGTCGCTGGCCTTCAGGGTCATGCCGTAGAGAGATTTGAACTGCTCGATTTCCTTGAGAGTTTGTGTCGAGAAAGGCGCCTTGCCCTCAAAGGCGTGCAGGACAATTCCTTCCAGCAGATCGCCCAGCGTCATATCCTTCTGCTCAGCGACGGCTTTCAGGACCTTCAACATGCGTTTTTCCAGCCGCACGCCGGTCTGTATGCGTTCGACTTCAAGAGGCTCGCGGTCGTGCTTATCCTGCGACATGAGTACCAATGTACCAAGGTAGGAAGATTAATGCAAGATCGTGTTGCCAGCATTCCTGTCGCTACCATTGCGTGTTCGCCTCCCCGTGCCCTCGCCTGATATGTTCATTGAGGAAATTCCAGATGAATCCCCCTTAGGAAGCGTCGGGCATGGGCAAGCGTTGGCGAATCCGGATCATGCTGTTTCTGGCCGTGCTCGGCCCTGGATTTATTACCGCCAACGTCGACAACGACTCCGGCGGCATCCTCACCTACTCGCAGGCCGGCGCGCAGTACGGCTATTCGCTGCTTTGGACCATGATTCCCATCACCATCTCCCTGATCGTGGTGCAGGAGATGTGCGCGCGCATGGGTGTGGTCACCGGCAAGGGCCTGAGCGACCTGATCCGCGAGGAATTTGGCCTGCGCCTGACGTTTGTTCTGATGGTGCTGCTGGTCATCGTCAACTACACCAACGTGGTCACGGAGTTCATCGGCATTGCCGGGTCGCTGCAGCTGTTTCATTTGTCCAAGTTCATTTCCGTTCCCCTCTGTGCGGCGCTGGTCTGGTACATGGTAGTGCGCGGCAGTTACAAGAGCACGGAGAAGATATTCCTGATTGCCTCGGTCGTCTATATCGCCTACATTTTTGCCGGCGTGCTGTCGCAGCCCAGCTGGCACGACGCGCTGCTGGCGACGGTGCAACTTCCGCAAAGATCGGTGTGGAGCGACAAGGCCTACATGTACATGGCCGTGGGCATTGTAGGCACGACCATTGCGCCGTGGATGCAGTTTTATCTGCAATCGTCGATTGTGGAGAAGGGCATTCGCGTGAAGGATT